>SZPB01000098.1 GCA_030263535.1 Cytophagia bacterium CHB2 | reverse complement strand
GGTTAGTCAGGCACTGCAGATCATCAAAAATGATCAAGCAAAAGCTTCAACTCGTGTGCTGTTACCTTGAAAAGCATGCCCCAAACGGTATGTCATCCCGCCGGGAACTCGTGAAGTTGCAGGCATTATGTCGAGTACTTCACGAGATTACGCCGGGCGGGATGACATTTCGAGCAGGTACTTCTGCAGATTAAGGTAACAGTTCACCAGCAACTCTCAATCTTCAATCGTCGAAAACATCACGGCCAAATACTGGGATCATCGGCAAGCCGGTCCTCCAGTTCTTTCAAACGATCCTTATAGATTTTGATATTGAAGCCAAAATGGTAGGCGATTTGCAAAAAATCCGAACTCAAAGCATAGTCGGATTTGTTTTGCGGATTGGCGGCCACCGCTTCAATTAGGGGCAAAACGCGTTCTTGCAACAATACAAAAATCAAATTTTGCGCATGATCTTGCGCCAGGCGCAGATTCAGCTTTTGCGTGATATCGATCAAACTGAGAATTTCCCGGCAGCCGTCAGCGTTGAAATTTTCATACAAATCTTGCAAGCGGTGTTCAATCATTTCCTGCAAGTGATTGGCAGCCCATTCCGTGTTCAGCTCCAGGCCGAGCTTGCGGGCGGTGCGCGCGATGTCCAGGCAGCGCTTGTAAGCCTAGGTTTCGGTGCTTTCGCCCAATTTCTCGATTTCGCTGCGCATGTCCTGACTGAGCGTGTAGCGCACCGGCGCGCTCAACTCTTCCGGAATCGTTGCGCCCAAATCGCGAATGTTGCGGATCAACTCGAGATTGTCGTCATACAATTTGCGATAAGCCGCGCTGATTTCATCAAGGCGATCTTGCATCATCAAACGGATCACCTGCTGGCGTTCTTCAAAAAACATGTGTTGCAGGCCAAATCCCTGCGGCGACCAATGCTTTTGCAAATAATCGATCACTTCGCCCGGCGCTGAATTAAAACGTTGCAACAACTCCTCGCGATGTGCGGCATAGGCCCAGCTCTCCGACACCAGCCGGATGAAACATTGCACACTGTCGCTGCCGCTGTCGCGCTTGATCAGCGCAAAACCATAGGAATTGCTTTCTCCGGTAATGCCGGATTGCGCGCGCACCAGGCCGGTCAGCAGCGTCGTGTGCGCCTGCTCCGTCTTCTCCAGCTCTTCGCGTTGCAGGGAATAATGATAAAGCTTCTCGCGCTCAGGCGCATCAAAAAACAAGGCGCGCATGGCATAGGTATTCACGACGCGATTGAACGACACCACCGCCGGTTTGACCAGCTTGTTGAATACGCCTTCGCCGTCGCCATAGGTTTTCAAATTGCTGGGGGCGCGCTTGAGATTTCTCAAAAAATTTTCTTCAAAGGGACGGCGGCTGAGCGCTTCCGCAAGCTGAATCGCGCGCGCGGCATATTGAATCACCTGCACGGTTTCGATGCCCGAAAGCTCGGTAAAAAACCAGCCGCAGCTCGTGTACATCAATTGCGCATTGCGCTGCATCTCCATCAGCTTGATGGCCGCGACTTTCTCCCGGGCATCCAAAGCCTTGCGTTGCTGTTCCGCCAAAAACACTTCGACTTGCTCCGGCGTGCGGTTTAAAATCACGTCGATGTAGCGGTGGCGCGCTTCGGTGAGGTTCTTGAACAACGGCTCGCCCAATTCCAGCGCCAATTGCTGCAATTCATTGCGCAATTGATCCAATGCTTCGCGCAGCGGCGCGCGCCATTCCTGGGTCCATTCCGCCGGGCCGTCGCCGCGACAGCCGCAGTTACGCGCCCAACGCCCCACGCCGTGCGCGCAACTCCACGCCGTGCCTTCGCCGTTCGGCCCTTCCTTCAATTCCACTTCCATTTGCGGCGGATATTGCGCGAGAAACGCGCCATAATTGGTGATTTGAATATCGCGCCGCGGCGCTTCACTGTGCAGCAAATACGCCAGCCCGCGCTCAGCAAAATGTTCATGATGGCCGTAGGTTTCCCCGTCCGTGGCAATGGAAATGAGCTGCGGCTTCTCCGCGCCGTCGTTGCGAAACGAACCGCCGACGCGATGCGCAAAATGCTTGGCATCCCGCACGAGATGCTCGAAACCCACGCCGCGCGCGAGATCGCCGTGATAAAAGAAAATATCAATGCTGCGCCGGGGCAGGCGCTCGCCTTTGGCGTTGCGATCCCGCCAGCGGTAGGCTTGCGTCACGTCGATTTCGCCGTGCTCGACGCCCTGCCAATCGCCGCCGGCGAGCGGCCGCACGCGCCGCGCCTGGTGCGGCGAGAGAATCACATACTTGATTTTGTGATCGATAAGCGCGCGCAAGACCCGGTCGTTCACTGCGGTTTCCGGCAGCCACATGGACTCCGGCTCGCGGCCAAAACGAAAACGAAAATCCGCCAAGCCCCAGCGAATTTGCGTGATCAAATCCTCGTCATTGTTGAGCGGCAAAATCGTGTGATTGTAGGCTTGTGCAATGGCCGAGCCGTGGCCGTTGAAACGTTGCCGGCTGTTTTGATCCGCAAGCAAAATGCGTTGATACGTGTTGGGCGCGAATTTTTCGAGCCAGCTCAACAGCGTCGGTCCAAAATTGAAGCTGATCCATTCAAAGTTATTGACGATGGTCGTGATGCGGTTGTCATTGTCCGTAATGCGCGCATACGCATTCGGCGTGTAACATTCGAAATTGATGCGCTCGTTCCAATCGTGAAACGGGTGTGCGCCATTCTGGCGATCGATGGCTTCGGTCCAGGGATTTTCGCGCGGCGGCTGATAAAAATGGCCGTGAATAGTCAGGTAGCGTCGGGACATGAAAAATGATGTTGAACGATGGTTCCGTGGCTGGCCGGACTCTAATGTGATGAATTTTTATTATTCTGCGGCAGCAGGCAGCCGGTCCGGCAGACAGTATGCTTGTATCACAGGATTACTGCACGAAAAAGCACGGTTTAACACATGCTAAAAAAGTGCAAGGACATTACTCAATTTCACCGAAAAGCGCAAGCGCTTTGTGGAAGCGGTTCCGCTTGCATAATTTTCTTCGCCTTCCACTTGCAACTTCGCACAATGTCGGTATAGTTTAGGAAACATGATCAACTCCGGCGCGCAACCGTCGCCGCCCGAAAATTAAATTCACGAAACAAATCAAACCTGCAATGGTGCAGGCGGGGTTGACAAGAACGTTGACCTCCATCCACATGATTTCCAAACCAAAACGAATGGATTCAAGATCATGAAGAAACATACGATCATTTTGGCCATAGCGGCAACCGCAGTGATGCTGGCGCCGCACGCTCACAGCCAGACGTTCAGCTTGACCGGCGGCCGCGGCTTGCCGCACTTACAAACCGCCTGGACTCTGCCCAAAGGGCAATTCACTTTGCACGGGTTCGGTTCTTCTTATTATCAAACCGTGGTCGTGCCGCAGCCCGGACAGGCGCCGACAAGTTTCACGTTCTGGGACGTGCAGACCGCGCTGGGGCTGCATTTTGCCAGCGGCAAGCATGTGGAATGGGCCGTGACACAAATTCTTTATCAAGATGCGCATCGCGGCGACAGCCCGCGCAATTTACCGGACGATTTGTTTTTGGGCGCCAAGCTGGGCTCTTTCGGCAGCAATGTCAGCCCGCTGAAATTCGGTTTGAGCGGCAGCGTGCGCATTCCTCTGGCCGAGCATCACAATATTCTATTCGAGCCTTACAGCGGCGGCGGTTATGCCGTGGCGTTGATGGCCGCAGCTTCGTACAGTCCGGATTTGCTGTTGCCGGAGAATGCGCCGAATTTTCACGTCAACTTCGGCTACTTGCACCACAACGATCTCGGCAAACTATTGACGGGCGCGGCGATCGACACGGTGGCGGTGCTGAGTCCGGCGCAGGAATTTCATCTGGGTGCAGGCCTGGCGATTCCGACGGCGCAGTTTGATTTCACGCTCGAGTTGTTTGGCCGCATTTTCACGCAACGCCCGCCGGTCACCGCCTACGCGCGCGAGGATTTTTTCTATCTCTCGCCCGGCGTAAGCTATCGCCCGAAATATTGGGCCGCGTTCAACGTCGGCTTCGATTTCAGATTGTCGCAGGGCAAAGATTTGACGCGCTACATCAGCGGATTATCGCGCGTTCATGCCGACATTCCCAATTATCCCGCGTGGCGCGTGAACTTCGGGGTGAAAATCAATCTCAACCAAACGCCGCCGCCCGATGGCCGCCCGCTGTTCATGAGCTCCAACGGCCGCATGGTATCGCGCCAGCCCGAACTGGAAGCGCAATTGACACAAGAGCAGCAAAAAACCGCGGGCGCGGAGGAAGAATTGGAGCGCATTCGCAGCGAGCGCAAGCGCATGGAAAGCATGCTGGCGCGGCTGCGCACGCTGCTCAACACCAATACTGACTCGGCTGACGCGCCGGCAAACCCACCGGCCGATGAGAACGGCAAAGAACAGCCCAAAGACGAGAATCAGCAAGAGAAACAAGATGAGGCGGGCGAGAAGCCGTAAATATTGAAGCGTTGGAGAAATGATTGATGTTTTTGCATGGGATCCGCTCGCAACGTGGATAAATCACAATTCAAAGGAATTCGCCAACAGCGGATAGAAACAGCCCAGCAGATGAAAAAACTCTTTATCAGTTGGGTTGTTTCTATCCGCTGGAGAAAATTATTGCTATTAGAACAACGATTTCACTCTAAAGAGACTTTGCCAGTTTCCAAACCACTGAAAATTGAAGCCCTTCGGGCGGCACTGGGAAAAAGTTTTAGGCAAAACCCTTCAATCGTTTTGCCCCAAATGGTTTTGCCATTAAAACTTTCAGAATTTTATTCTGCTTTTGAGCGCTTTATGGCCCCGCCTTCTTGACCTCAACAATCCAACATTCCATCAATCCACTCTGCATCCCCATCTTCCCCTTGTATCTTTCCCCAACTTTTTTAATTTCTCCGTGCCATTGACGGAGAACTATGCAAATCGAAAACATTCCCCTCGCAAAAATCGATCTCAGCTCCGAGGGCTGGGATGAGTTTATTTTCACGTATCCGTTTGCGCCCGGGCCGGTGAAGGAATCCATTGCCGCCATCGGCTTGCAGCAGCCCATTGTGGTGGCGGCGGAGAAAAAGAAATATCGCCTCATCATCGGCATTCGCCGCGTGCTGGCCTGCCGGGAGTTGGGGTGGAAGGAAATTCCGGCGATCGTACAGCAGGCGCAATCCCGCGAACAATTGCTCTGGCTGAGCTTGCACGAGAAAGCCGGCAGCCGCGCGCTCAACGCGCTGGAGAAATCGCGTGTGCTGCAGCGCTTTGCAGAATTGTGGCAGGGCGACGTCGAGCGCCTGCAAAACGAAATTTGCCCGCTGCTCGGCTTGCCGGCCACCGCCGCCGCAGTTGAGAGCTATCTTTTTCTGAAAGAGTTTCCCGAACCTCAGCAGCAAGACATTGCCGAAGGCCGGCTCACCCCGCAACATGCGGATCTGCTGCGGCCGCTGCCGCCCGAAGATCGCCGCGCTGCTGCCGAGCGCTTGTTCGGCGCGCACCGCGTTTCCGTGCGGGAAGCGCGCGATATCATCGACAATGCTGCCGGACTGGCGGCGCGCTACGGCACGCGCGTGATCGACGTGTTCGAGCGGCCCGAA
Organism: Cytophagia bacterium CHB2; assembly: GCA_030263535.1. Taxonomy (NCBI): domain Bacteria; kingdom Pseudomonadati; phylum Bacteroidota; class Cytophagia; species Cytophagia bacterium CHB2. The sequence continues at coordinate 13,481 of SZPB01000098.1, read as the reverse complement.
GTCAAAGAAATTTTTCTGCACGATAATTGGACGCCGCGGCAGCGCACACATCAACTGCGCACGCTGCTCTACCGCGAGCGCTATCCGCAACTGAGCAGCCTGGAAGAACGCTTTGAAGAGCTGGCAAAAACCCTGGCCGGCGGCAAACGCCTGGACATCCGGCCGCCAAAAGACTTTGAAGGTGATGATCTCACTATTTCCTTCCGCGCCAATACCTCGGAAGAAGTAACGACCATTCTCAAAACCATGAATGAGGCAGAGCGCAAGGGGCTTTGGGAAAAACTGTTCGCGCTGTTGCAGGGGGAAAACAAAATGGCAGAAGATGATTTCTGAGCTTGTCGCTGGCTGAGCCTGTCACATGCTGAATCTGCCGCTGGCTGAGCTTGTCAGTGGCTGTGCTTGTCGCTGGCTGAGCTTGTCAGTGGCTGAGCTTGTCAGTGGCTGTGCTTGTCGCTGGCTGAGCCTGTCGAAGCCAGCCAGCACCCTTCGACAAGCTCAGGGTGCGGTAATCAAAAATGATCAATAAACATGAAAATCTGCGTTGCGCAAACAAGGCCGATCAAAGGCGACATGCAAAGCAACATTGACAATCACAAAAAACTGATTGATCTGGCTGTTACGCATGGCGCTGACACAATTATCTTTCCGGAATTGTCGATAACGGGCTATGAACCCGAATTGGCAAAAGATTTAGCGACGACTCCCGGCGATCGCCGGTTTGACGATTTCCAAATGATGGCCGGCGCCCGGCAAATAACGATTGGAATCGGAGTCCCGACAAAAAATGAGAGAGGGATTTGCATCAGCATGCTTATTTTTCAGCCGGGCCAAGCGCGGCAAACGTATTCCAAAAAATATCTACACGCTGATGAAGAAGAATTTTTTGTGAGCGGGCAAAACACGAGCGTCGTAATCGGCAACAACACCAAAATCGCGCTGGCAATTTGTTATGAATTATCCGTGCCCGAGCATGCGGAGAATGCGTTTAGAAACGGCGCCGAAATTTACCTGGCAAGTGTGGCGAAATCGGCAGAGGGCATTGACAAAGCCGTCGCAAGCTTGTCCGGGATTGCGCGCAAATACAGCATGACGGCGTTGATGTCAAACTGTATCGGGCCGAGCAGCGGATTTGAAAGCGCGGGGCGATCGGCGATTTGGAACAACCACGGCATGCTGCTGGGGCAATTGAACGGCGCGAGTGAGGGAATACTCATGCTCGACACGGACACGCAAGAAATCATTGCAAAGACGATATAAAAAATTGCTCACGCTCGGATGTCATACGGCTACAGAGCACGATTCGGAGCAAATGACAAGAATCTGGCCATGAATCTCAAACCGCGTCCCCATCATCACATTTATATCGAAATTTTGCGGCGCATGTCGCCGGAACAGCGCTTGAACAAGGCGATTGAATTGTCAGAACTTTCAAAAGAACTGTTTCGGCAAGGCCTGCGACAGCGTTTCCCGGATTTGTCAGAAGAAGAGTTTCATAAATTATTTCTAAAGCGTCTCGAGTTATGTCACAACAGAAACTATTGATCAAAGTTGTCGGTGAATTAAGGCGCTTGCAAATGCCACAAGGCGCTCAAAGTTAGAATAAAATTCTGAAAGTTTATGGCAGAATGATTTGCCGGCAGAACGATTCAAAATAATTCTGCCGATAAATCATCCTGCCAGAGTTTTTTCGGCGATGCTCGGCGACTTCGGCGCATTTCGGTGAAAAACTTTATCGCCGATGGTCACCGCGTTTCGCCGAACAGGTATTTGCTGCTTCGCAGAAGTTTTGATTTGCAGCTTGCCTGCAAATCAGGGTAGATGTTAACTGACTCGTTTGTATCGCGAGCGACAGCAACGCAATGGAACTCAAAAAAGATGCGAAACACCTCAAAACTCTCGGCGAGAGTTTTGAGGTGTTTCGCATCTTTCGGGGGAACTTAAAAATGTGTTGAGGGCAATCGGCTTTATGCCATGGCCATACAGGGCGTCGCGTTGTCCGGTTCTTGCTTGAAAAGCTGAACGATTTCACGCGTCGAGCTGGCTGACAGAAGTTGCTCGCGGAAGGCGCTGTTGTGCAGCAGCCGGCAGAGCTGGGAGAGCAGTTGCAAATAAAGATTGGGCGCGTTTTTCGGCGTGCCCAGCATGAAGATCAAGTTAACGCGGTCCGTGGGCGTGGGCGTGAAGGGAATGCCGGATTTCGCGCGCGCAAACACGATGACCGGACGATCGACGCACAGCGTGCGCGCGTGCGGCAAGGCCACGCCGTGGCCAATGCACGTCGGCTCGATTTCTTCTCGCGCGATCACTTCGTCCAAAAACGTGTGCGGCTCGCTGATGACGTTGTGGTGCGCCAGCGTCGAAACCATCGTTTGAAAGGCTTCGTTTTTGTTTTCCGTATTCAGATCCAGCAGGATCAAGCTTTCGGTGAGATATTCGGATAACCGCATCGGAAGTCTCGGGAGTCCATTCATGAGAAAATTCCTTAGTCCTTAAGTGTCTGTTGTTCTTCCTTGTCGGGGTGCAGATTCGCTTAAACCCGACCTGCAACAGGCAATGTTTATGCCACATATTCTGTGACAATGTTGTTATGAGATTGTTTCAGGTGAAACATTGATTTAGCACTCGCCAGATTTTCCTAATTTGCGTGTATAAGTGTTTCAACTTGAAGCAATGTCGCAGAGCTTGGAAAACGGGACAAAAACGCGCGTTCGGGGAATTTTGCTGTGCCAATTGATCTTGAATTCGCCAAAATGATTAAGGGCAAAACGATGGCCTCGTCTTGCCCTTAATGGTTTACTGAATAACTTTTGGGCTATTGCGCGTTCACAAAAGGCAAAATGAATTACCCTCGTTTACCGCTTAAACGCGCCGCCGCTTTGCCGAGAGCGAGCGTCTCCGCCGCAGCAGAAGAGGCGGCCTCGACACGCGCAATGGTCGCACCCGGATCAACACTCGACACATGGCAGTAAAAGCGGTCGCCAATTTTATAAGAAGTGACGTTGACCGGCACACCCGCAAGCTCGCGCGTTTGCGAGAGATAGTTTTCCGATGTCATATTCACGCCCCTCTTTCCACCGGCGCGCCCACGAGATTGCCCCACTCTGTCCACGAGCCGTCATAATTCGACACATGGGGAAAGCCGAGCAAATACTTGAGCACGAACCAGGTGTGACTCGAACGCTCGCCGATACGGCAATACGCAATCACGTTCTTGTCCGGTGTGATGCCCTTGCCGCCATAAAGCGCTTGCAGCTCGTCGAAGCTCTTAAACATGCCATCGTCGTTGCAGGCCTGTCCCCACGGAATATTCTTCGCGCCGGGGATGTGGCCGCCGCGCTGGCAGGTTTCGGGCAATCCCGGCGGCGAGAGAATCTTGCCGGAGAATTCGTCGGGCGAGCGCACGTCGACCATCGCAAAACCGGGCGCAGTCAAGGCGCTTTGCGCTTGGTTGAGAAAGGCGCGATAGGCGAGGTTGGGGCTGCTCGCCTTGTAGCTCGCCGCTTTCGGTGTGGGAACATCCTTTGCCAGCGGCCGGCCTTCGGCAAGCCATTTTTTGCGGCCGCCGTTCATGATGCGCACATCTTGGTGGCCGTACATCTTCAATTGCCAAAACGCCCACGCTGCAAACCAATTGTTGTTGTCGCCATACAGCACGACGGTTGTATTATTGCCGATGCCGCTTTCCCCCAGCAATTTTTCCAAGTCTGACTGGCTGATGATGTCGCGGCGCAGCGTATCACACAATTGCGTTTGCCAGTTCCAGCCGAGCGCACCGGGAACATGGCCTTCGCTGTAGGCGGCGGTATCAACATCGACTTCCACGATCGCGAGATTGGGATCGCTTTTGTGCTGCTCGACCCAGTCGGTCGAAACCAGCACCCCGGGATTTGCATAATCTGCCATAGACACTCCTTAAATTTATGGTGAATGAGAGCATGAGTTCACAAGACAATTGGCTGCGGGCAGAAAACACCTGAGTCTAACTCAAAAAAGGATAAAACTCAACCTCAAAATTTGCGAGTGGATACTCTTCTGAGCCAGACGATCAATTTCTCAACGTTCGAATAAAATTCTGAACGTTTTTGCGCACAAGGTTGCAATCCCACAAAAAAAGCTTTTGGTTCTGTGCTGATTAGTGTGGGTAATTGCGCGCCCATAACATACTGTGATAAATCATACGCCGAAGGCGTTGTACAACTCAGCCCCGGGCGCCCTGGGTAATCTAACACCCAATTCTAAAGAACACCAAATTTCCACTTTTGTGAACGAAGTTTACCAGACTGCTGGAAGCGCCGCGCTTTTCAACTTGTTTGAAAACCTTTGTGCAGAGCAATTCTTTTCGAACGCCGGCACGAATTTTCTCGCCACGCTTTTCACGCTTGATATTCTCCGAGAAAATGGCTTTTTTAGCGTTGTGCAGTTTTGCTTGCAACCATTTTGGGAATAGCCGCGACTCATCAGCAAATCGAAACAAATACGATGAAAATACGAAAGGGCGAGATGCTGTTTTTAGGTATGCGCCGTTGGCTCATCATCTGTTTTAGTTTATTACCGCTGTGCGCCGGCGCACAAGATCTCGCCGGCCTAAGCATCTGCATCGACCCCGGCCATGGCCCGGGCAACGTCAATGCCGGGCCCACCGGATTGCGCGAAGCGGATATCAATTTCAAAGTGGCCTCTTTTCTTAAAGAATATCTTGTCGCCGCCAACATCGACACGGTTCTGCTCACGCACCTTAACAATACTTCGGACATCAGCCTGAGTCAGCGCGAGCAGATTGCCAACAATTTCGGCGTCGATTGGTTTCATTCCGTGCATCATAATGCGCTGGGCTCGACCAATACCTCGACGCGTTACACGTTGATGTTGCTTGAAGAAAGGCGCGATCCGGCGCGGCGCTGTTCCAACGGCAGCATCATGGGCACGGGCCAGGCGGAATGGCCGGGAGAATCCGATATCATGAGCAGCATCATGGCGGAAAGGCTTTGGCAGGGCTATCGCACCGCCTCTTTTGTGAGCCGGCTGGATTGGACGTTTTACGGCGGCTGCAACGGCGGCTTCAGCCTGGGTGTGCTGAATGACTTGCAAATGCCCGGCGAGCTTTCCGAAGCCACCTTTCATGATCATCCTGCGGAAGAAGCGAAGATGCGCAACCCGGATTTTTTGCGGCTGGAAGCGCGCGCCTTGGCCATGAGTTTTTTTGAGTATTTCGACGCCGGCTTGATGCCCACCGGCGCGCTCAGCGGAATCATCAGCGATGCCGAAACCGGCATGCCGCTGAACGGCGTTTCATTGACGCTCGAACCCGGCAATCTGACTTACACCACAGACAACTTTCGCAACGGCGTCTATGCGTTTGATGGCCTGGCGCCCGGCACTTACACCATCACGGTAAATGTGCCGGAATATCAATCCTTTTCAACGACAGTGAACATGGCAGCGCATGCGTTTCGTTACGGTGATGCGCGCCTAATTCCACAAGCGCCGCCCGCGGTGCAGGCAATTACGCCCAGCGACAGCGCACAAGACGTTTATGTGTATGAGCCGATTCGCATATCGTTCTCGCGCAACATGACGCTTGCTTCGGTGCAAGCTGCGTTTCACCTCGATCCGCCGGTTGCGGGCGTGTTGAGCAGCGTGGCGAACAATCCCAAAGAGTTTGTTTTCACGCCGGATTTTCGCTATGCCTTCGCAACCACCTACGCCGTAACCATTGACAGCACGGCCCGCGATCAATTCGGGCGCGGGCTGGATGGCGACGGCGACGGCCAAAGCGGCGGAACATTCTCTTGGCGCTTTACGACCATGCCGCTGAACGCTGAGACGCCGGCGGTGGTTGACTTTTTTCCGCGCAACAAGCAAACGGAGATCTTCGTGCGCGACGTGATTGAAATGCGTTTCAATCGCGCCATGTCCCCAACGACTCTCGATCCACCCGATGTGAAAATCTTTGCTCTTGCCAATAATCTTGTTCTAGTGCGCATTTTTGCTTCTCTAGAAAATGGTTTATTCAAGTATAGCTTTGTTCCAACCGAAGCCCTGCTGGGCAATCGTATCTTCACGGTACAACTTTCAAACAGTATCCGTGATCTCAACGGTACAAATTTGCCGCAGGCGCTGGAGTGGCGCTTCAAGACCGCGGTTGCGCCCGAGGCCCTGGATATTCTCAGCACGTTTGCGAGCGCCGATCAACCATTTAGCGACCCGCTCTCGCATGCACAGACGGCTGGCGTCGTCGCGGATTCGACTTCATTTGCATTGACGCCGGAAGCTGCAGTGAGCGACTCCACCGCCGGCCGGTTGCGCTATGTTTTTCGTGAGTCCTCCGTCGGCGCAGTATTCATGGATTTGACCTCGCCCCTGCGCTTGAACAACAATGAAGTTGCGGCTTTGTTCGTATTCGGAGACGGCAGTGAAAACATTTTGCGTTGGCATCTGCGCGGCAATGACGGCGTGATTTATCATTTCGAGAAAACGCTGGATTGGACCGGCTGGCGCAGCGTGCGCCTCGAGACGGCGCGCGACAGCCTCGTTGAGGGCAGCCGCGACGTGGCAGCAAAAAACGTGACTCCGCTGGTTTGGGAAAGCATCTCCGTTTCCAACTCCAAGCGCCTGCGCGGTGAAATTTTATTTGAAGATTTGTTGCACGGCCATCCGCGCAGCGTGGCGGTGACGGAGCCCCCGCTGCAAACGCCAATGCAATTCACTCTCGCGCAAAATTTTCCCAATCCCTTTAATCCGGTTACGGAAATTCCGTATTTCATGCCCTCGGCTGCTGCGGTAGAGATTGCCGTTTATGATCCCCTGGGCCAGCGCGTGCGGTTGTTGGTCGAGGGCTGGCGTCCGCCGGGCGAGCATCGCGTGCAATGGGATGGCCGCAACACATATGGCGCAAGCGTTGCCTCCGGCGTTTATTTCGTCAAAATGATTGCCGGTGATTTCATCGCCGTGCGCAAATTGTTGCTCATGCGCTAGGGTGTAGGAGATAAGGCTATCATGAAAAAACTTTTTCTCTTTTATTTCTTCGTAAATCTGACAAGCATTTTGGCGCAGACGCCGGTGCGCTTGACAGATGGTTCCACGCCGTTTCTACAGCCGGTTTGGTCACCAACCGGCGAGTGGATTGCGCTGACCACTTCCAAATATGACGGCATTTGGCTGATCAAGCCCGACGGCTCGGAATTACACCAACTGACAGACGATCTTGCGGTTGGCTACAAGATGTGCTGGTCGAATGACGGCAAATTTTTAGTGGGCCGGGCCGCGCAGATACAAAACCGCCGGCGCTGGCATGTCGTGAAGATTTACGATACCATAACCAAAACCTCCAAAGCGATTTCAGAGCCGCGCAAACAAATGCCAAGCTTGCCCCAATGGCTGGACAATGAACGCGTCGCGCTGTTCCTTGACGACAAGCCCGCCATCTTCAAGGCCGCGCAGACCAATGATCGGACATTGCGCATGTTCAGCAATCGCGCCTTGGTCTTCATGACGCAAAACGGTTTGTCTCTCACGACGGCGGCGGGCGAGACCACGAAAATTCCGCTGCGCCCCTCGGGCCAAATTATCAACGCCGAGCTTTCGCCGCGTGGCGACCGCATTGTATTCGAAGAGATGGGCAGTCAACTTTTCAGTTGCGCTCTGGATGGCAGCGATATTCGCCCTCTCGGCCGCGGCGAGCGCCCGCATTGGTCGCCCGAGGGCCAATACATTGCTTTCATGCAAGCAGAAGATGATGGCCATCGCATTTTGCATGCGGATATTTACCTCATGAATCACGATGGCACGAATAGATTGAATCTCACCAACTCTGCCGGCCGTTTGGAAATGAACAGCTCGTGGGCGCCAGACGGCAAGCGGTTGGTGTTTGACGATAGAACAGATGGCGTCATTTGGATGATGCCAGTTGCAACACCCTGAGGATTGTCGATTAAATAACTTGCCCAAACCTCAAACCGCGAATGCACGCCAATAAACGCGAATTTTAAGATTAGCGAATATTCGCGTTTATTGGCGGTTCCCCAAATGAGTAAGTTATTTAAATGGCGTTCCTGAGCATGTCGATTTTATTCCAGTGGAGGATTAGAATGTATCGCAAAACGTTTTTGTTGTTGCTCATGGCCGTGTCGGCGCTTTCGTTTTATTCCTGCACGAAAGATTACGTGACCGGCAAATCCACCTTCAATCTCATGAGCGAATCAAGCGAGATCGCGCTGGGCCAGGAAGCGGATCCGCAAATCGTCGCCGAATACGGCGTGTACGATGACCAGCAATTGGCGGCGTATATCGACGGCATCGGCCAAAACATTGCGCGTGTCTCGCACCGGCCCAACATCAAGTACACGTTTCGCGTGGTCGACAGTCCGATTGTCAACGCCTTTGCCTTGCCGGGCGGTTACGTTTATTTTACGCGTGGCATTCTGGCGCATTTCAACTCGGAGGCGGAATTGGCGGGCGTGATGGGGCATGAAATTGGGCACATCACCGCGCGTCATGGCGCAGAACAGCAATCCAAAGGGCAGCTCGCGCAGCTGGGCCTGGGCCTGGGCTCGGTTTTGTCCGAGGAATTTCGCCAGATTAGCGGCGCCGCGCAAGTCGGCCTGAGCCTGCTGTTTCTAAAATTTGGCCGCAACCAGGAATCCGAGTCGGATCGCCTGGGCGTGGAATATTCCACCAAGTTGGGTTATGATGCGCGTGAAATGGCAGGCTTCTTTCGCACCATCGGCCGGCTCAGCGGCGAGAGCGGACAAAGCATTCCGAATTTTTTATCGACTCACCCGGATCCCGGCGACCGCGAAGTCAAGGTGCATCAGCTTGCCGAGGAATGGCAAACAAAGATCCCCTACACGCCCAAGAAACTGGATCGCAAAGATTATTTGCGGCTGATCGACGGCATCGTCTATGGCGAGGACCCGCGCCAGGGCTTTGTGGAAAACAACGTGTTCTATCATCCTGAATTGCGCTTTCAATTTCCCACGCCGTCGGGTTGGACAGTGGTGAATTCACCCAGCTCGGTGCAGATGATGAATGCGGAAAAGAATGCCATGATCGAATTCAGCCTTGGCAAGGGCGATAATCCCAAACAAGCGGCGAGTAATTTCGTGCAAGGCGCGCAAGCCCAGGTAGTGCGCGAGCAGGCCACCCGCGTACACGGCATGACGGCGCACGAAGTGGAGTCGCAAGTTCAGTCGCAAAGCGGCGCATTGCAGGTATTGTCGTATTTCATCCAAAAAGAAAACCTAATTTATGTATTTCACGGTTATACCACCGTGGCGCTGTTTCGCAATCACGCCAACACCTTCAAAAATGTGATGACCGGCTTCGATCAACTGCGCAATCAGGCGGCATTGCAAAAGCAGCCGTTGCGCGTGCGCATCGAGCGCTCGGAACGCGCCGGCGATCTGGCCACGGTGTTGCGCGGCTTGCGCATGGAAGAAAAAATGCTGAAGGAACTCGCGATTCTCAACGGCATGAATCTCACCGATCAAGTGAAACGCGGCGATTACATTAAAGTAGTGAGATGAACATGACGCCGGAACAACTTTTTGAAAAATGGGGCGGAACATGGCAAAATGCTCTGACGGCTATGCCTGCACCGGTGTACAAGTCCCCCGCCGGCACACCGTTTTTAACGCAGCCGGGCCTAGCGTTGATTGCGAAGCCTCACGTCGATTTGGCGGGATTGCAGAATTTTCTCGCGGGTTTTGATGCGGCATTGCAGTTCGATCAATATCTCGCAGATCCGACCGCGCTGACGCCGGGCGCGCAATTGTGCAAAGTCGCCGGCCAAACGTGTTATGCCAGCTTCGGCCCGAAACGCACGATGAACGACAATGCCGCCCGTTATTTCCAGAACATCATGGCGAGCGGCCACGGTTCGGTTCTGGAGCATGCGAATTATTCATTTTTGCTTTATGGCATTTCGCGCAGCTTGACGCACGAATTGATTCGGCACCGTGCGGGCTTCGGCTATTCGCAATTGTCGCAACGCTACGTAACGGGCCGTGTCCTGCGTTTTGTCGAGCGCCCGGAGTTTCAAGACGGGGCAGAGCTGCATGAAAAATTTTTGCAGCGCATCGATCGCGGCCACGCCGAGTATCATGCGCTGGCCGAAAAATTATTGGAAGAACAGCGCTCCGGCACAGCGATTCTCAGCGCAGAAGCGGCAACAGATTTGCGCAAAAAAGTCAATCAATCGGCGCGCGCCGTGTTGCCCAATGAAACGGAGACCATCATTGTCGTCACCGGCAACGTGCGCGCGTGGCGTCATTTTATCGAAATGCGCGCCAGCGATCATTCCGAAGTGGAAATTCGCGGCCTGGCCGTGCGCGTGTTTTTGTGCCTGCGCGCCCTCGAACCGATCTTGTTTGGGGATTATACTCTGGTGGAATTGCCGGACGGCACATTCTGCGTAACCACGGAAAACCGGAAAGTGTGAGCCGTTGAAGAGCTTTGCTCGCGAGATCAAATCCCGCAGAACGATTTCTTTCTGCGGGATTTTTTATTGCGCGCCAGCAGATTTCCGGCTTGGGAGGCTGGCATTGCGCCGCAACAAATGGCGAATTTTAAAAATGAGATGAGATGGCATCATCGATTTCTTCGCAGAAATCTCCAACAGTCCCGCGGCCATATGGCGTGTGATTGTACACCAAAATTGCCTGCCATCCGGTTTGTACGAGGCGATGCACGAGTAAAGAAAAAAACCAACTTTCATCAGTCAAAACCCGCATCAACTCCTTGACTCGCAATGCCATTCCCGTGTTTATTCTTGCAAATAAGCGCGGAATTTGTTACTCTGCTTGCCAATTCATGGAGTGATTTGTACACGTTTTTAAATCGGGGTCGCCCCGCGGGATGCCATGAAGCAGGACGAGCTGCTCAAAAAGATCTGGCGCGAGAACGAGTTGGCGGTGTGGGCGCGTTCGCATCGCGCCTGCGAGGAGATCAACGAAACCGTCCGGCACGGCCAAGTAGAAGCGGTGTTTGCCCGGCTCGCGCGGATTTATCGCATGCCTCCGCATCATTGGAAAAGCGCAGCCGTGCGCGTTTGGGAAATGTTGCAGGATCAGTTTGCGGAAGATTACCCCGAATTCGAAGCGCTACTGGCGGAGCTTGATGCGCGCTATGAAAACGACCCGGCGCGGGAAAAGCTGCGGCTTTGGCTTTGGCGGCGCGTGGTGCGGGCCGGCAAGCCGGCTTTAACGACAAGCCGCTTCTTTGCAGATGATTTTTTGTTTCAACGCACGTTGCATGATGATCGTCTCATTTTGTGGTACGGCGCGCGCCAGGCGGAATGGCCGGTGCAGCTTCTGCTGGGTCTGTTTCTCGGCGGGCGTGAAGAAACACATCGCCTGCGTTTGACATTGTACTGGCCCACAGCCCGGCTGCCTGATGATTTTCAAGCCTCGCGCGTGGAAAATCGCGCATTGCGGCGCTTGTGGGAGGCGCGCATTCTCGTGCGTTTTGGCAGTTGGATGCATCTGCATCCGGAGATCATGTTGTTGTTGCCGGAAATTTCGTCGTTTTCCTCGCCCGTGTTTGAATGGCGCGATTCGAGTTTGTTTGCGCATATGCCGGATGGTCGCATCTGGCCGGTGTCGCCGTTCGCGCTGGCCGGCCTGGTCTTTGACGAATCGCTCGCCCTGTTCGGCAAGGATCGCCAGGCCTTGTGGCGCAATTTCTCGGCTTATGCGGCAGATTATCTCTCGCGCCCGGACGATGTCGCCTCGAATTTCGTGAACAGGTTTTTTGACGAACTCGGTTTGCACGTGATGCGCGAGGCCGCGCCTCCGTTTCTCTCCGATTTTGCCGAGGGGATAAATTATTTGGAGATGTTAAGGACATCGCTTGCAGGAAGCTAAGTGGCTAATTCTGGATTTCGTGAGTGCCTGAAATCTCTAGCTCGAGCTGAATCAAGTCATGCAACACCTTCTTACCGTATGCAAAGACGCCGTGGCAAAATTATGCACGCTTTTCGGCGTCGCGATGTTGGCTTTTTCGCCGTTGTTTGCCGGGCCGCCGGATTCCCTCCTCCACTTTGAAGTGGACTATGCGCGATTTCGCATCAATGATAATGTCGCCCAACTCGAAATATACATCTCCGTACCGCGCAGCCGGTTGCAATTCGTGGCCGAAGGCGAAGATTTGCTTGCGTCCTTTGAATCACAAGTGATCATCGCCATTGCTGACAGCGATGTGGTTGATCATAAATGGGTCGAGCACACCGTGGCGGCAGATTCCGCCGAAATAAAGCCGACGCAAATTCTCTGTACCCAGGCAAATTTTCAAGTGCCGGTGAACACCTACGACGTCAATGTCCGTGTAACCGACCCGCGCACCAAACATTTCGGCGTACGCTCGTTTCAGGTGAACATTGCGCCGTTTGCCAAAGACCGGCTCGTCTTGAGCGATCTTGAAATCGCGTCGCGCATCGCACGCGATACCACGGTTTCGCGTTTTTACAAAAACAATCACCTGGTGATTCCGAACCCCAGCCGCATGTACGGCGCCAATTTGCCCATGCTGTTCACGTATGCGGAGATTTACAATCTGTCGTATCCCAGCGACAGCAGCTATTCCGTCGCCTATCGCATTTTAGACGGCCAAAACAAGGAAGTCAAGACGTTACCCGTGCGCAAGCGTCATGTGAGCGGCAGACAGTTGGTGGAGGTCGGCGGGTTCAACGTCATGGCGCTGCCGGCCGGTTCGTATTTTCTGGAGATCAATGTCACGGATCACGCGTCGCAACAACAGGCCTCGAGCCGGTACAAATTCTATGTGTATCGCGAAGAGACCAGGCTTGCTTCGCGAGCGGCCTCACAGGAAGCCGGGTACGATTTTTTGCTCGGACTCTACCGTGAGCGTACCGAAGAAGAACTGAATGAGGAATTCAAAACCATGCGCTATCTTGCGGCGAATGAAGATGAAAAAATTTTCTCCGCGCTGGATGCGCCCGGCAAGCGTGAGTTCCTGGTCAAATTTTGGCAGGTTCGCGACCAATCTCCTGACACGCCGCGCAATGAGTTTCGCGACGATTATTTGAAGCGCGTACAATTCGCCAATGAGAGCTTTTCCGGGCTGCGCAAAGGCTGGCAAACCGATATGGGCCGCGTGCTGCTCGTGTACAGCCAGCCTGATGAAGTGGAGCGTTATCCCAGCAGCAGTGAAAACCGGCCCTATCAAATCTGGCGCTATTTCGAAATTCAAGGCGGGGTGGAATTCATCTTTGTGGATGTCAGCAATTGGGGTGAGTACCGTCTGGTGCACTCCTCGGCGCGCGGCGAACTTTCAGATGGCGACTGGCAACGCTGGATCAATCCGGGACGATAGAGGAGTTCGGCTGTTCTTAAACTAGCCGCTGGCTCATTGTGCAATAAGAAGCTTTAACGGCAATGCCGTTCACTTAACATTGCGTTCGTAATCCCGACCCTTGTGGGCCGTTGCTAACGCATATAATTTCAATCTTCCTGCAGCGCCCCACA
>SZPB01000097.1 GCA_030263535.1 Cytophagia bacterium CHB2 | reverse complement strand
CGAGAGCCGCATTACCGGCCTCTCGGCGGGCGCGGATGTGCAAAGCACACGGCAATGCTTGCAGCAACTCGGCGTTGCGATTCAAGCTGAAGGCGACAACGTTCTCGTTCATGGAAAGGGATTCACGGGTTTGCGGCCGGCGCCGCAAGCGCTCGACGCGGGAAACTCCGGCACCACGATGCGCTTGCTCAGCGGCATTGTGGCAGGATGCCCCTTCACCACCATGATGCACGGCGACGCCTCGCTCAGCCGCAGGCCGATGAAACGAATCATTGAACCCTTGCAGCGCATGGGCGCGCGCCTCGCAGCGACGCCTGCCGGCACAGCGCCGCTTACGATTCAAGGCGGCAATTTGCAAGGCATGCGTTATGAAATGCCGATTGCCTCGGCGCAGGTAAAAAGCTGTATTCTGTTTGCGGGATTGCAGGCAGAAGGTGAAACGATTGTGATCGAACCGCAGTCAACACGCGATCACAGTGAGCGCATGCTGGCCGCAATGGGCGCGGATTTGTACATTACCGCGAATGCCGTGACGATTCGTCCCGGCCGTTTGCAGCCCGCGACGACTGACGTTCCGGGAGATTTTTCATCAGCGGCATTTTTTATTGCGGCGGCGGCATTACTGCCGCACAGCGACTTGGTCCTGACCAATATCAACTTCAATCCCACGCGCATTGGGTTGTTGCGCGTTATGCAAGAAATGGGGGCGCAAATTGATATTGAAGAGTTGGGGGCCAGCACCGGAGAACCATTGGCGAATCTGCGGGTTCGATACGCTCCATTGCAGGCAACCGCGCTGAACTCGCAACAAATTCCGCAATTGATCGATGAGATTCCGATTTTGGCGGTGCTGGCAACTCAGGCGGAGGGGCAAACGTACATCACAGGCGCACAGGAATTGCGCGTGAAAGAGAGTGATCGTCTTGCCGCGTTGACAAAAAATTTGCAGGCGATGGGAGCGCAGGTCGAAGAACTGCACGACGGTTTGATCATCACCGGCCCAACGCGCTTGCGCGGCGCCGCTATCGACTCGTTTGGCGATCATCGCATCGCCATGGCTTTTGCCATTGCAGGGTTATGCGCCGATTCGGCGACGACGATTTTGCATGCCGACTGCGCGGCGATTTCGTTTCCAGGATTTTTTGAGCTGATTGAAAAGCATTGCGTCTCATGAAACCGTTGGGAATTCACCTGATCATTGATGGCTGGCAGTCGCCCCCGTCTCTGCTCAATGATGCCGATCACATTCGTTTCGCGTTGACGCAAGCCGTGCTTGCCGGCGGGGCGACGCTGATTGAGCTTGCTGTACATCAATTTAACCCACAAGGCCTCACCGCAACCGCTACGCTTGCGGAGTCTCACATGACGATTCACACGTGGCCGGAGCTGGGTTTCTTTGCCGCGGATATTTTTTTCTGCGGCAACGGCGATGCGGAGGCGGCCATGCGCGTATTGCTGGAATGCTTGCAGGCGCAGCAGTCGCGCGTGCGCAAACTCATGCGCGGTGAACCGGTGGACGTGGGATAGCGGCAACAGCGTTAAACATGCCGGGATTTGTAAGGCCTGTATGCCGGCATTGCGGCCTCAGAGAAAATTCTGGCAAACGTCGTGAGGTTTTGTTATCGTTGGCTGCCCGGCAAAAGAGTTTTCCAGGGTTGCTGGCGGCGCAGACACCAAAAGATGAATTTTCGAGAAGCGAAGAAGCCGTTGTATGAATTTGGGCAGCCAGAATCAGTAATCCCAACTGCTCCAGGCCCGGACGAAATATTGCCAGGCTTGAATGCCGAAACACTTTTGCAAAAGCGGCGGCAATTGTTTCTTTCTCGTAGAGAACTCTTGCAAAATGCCCTCGTAAAATACGCCTGAACTTTCAAATAAAATATCAACGGAGGAGTTATGTCGTTCTGGACTGAAGCGGCGGAGCTGGTCTGGTTCGTGGTCGGGCTGGTGCTGGCGCTAGCAGAATTCATCATTCCGGGGTTGGTGATTATTTTTTTCGGCGCGGGGGCGTGGATTACGGCGCTGGCGCTCATGCTCGGCGTGATCCATACGTTCAATGAGCAGCTTATTGTGTTTCTCGTATCGTCCATTGTTTCGCTGGTGTTGTTCCGCAAGCAGGGGCAGCATTATTTTGAAGGCAAAGTTTCCGGCAGGCTGGCGCCGGGAGAATCCATGGAAGATGTGCATGGCAAAAAAGCCCTGGTGATCAGCGCCATCAAACCGAAAGCACTGGGCGGAAAAGTGGAGTACAACGGCACACCCTGGCCCGCGGAAGCAGATATGGATATTGAGCCCGGCACGGTCGTTGAAATTATCAGCCGCAACAATCTCACCCTGAAAGTCAAACCGCTGTCCTGAACCATCAAGTTGCAATTCTCAAAGGAGGAATGGATGTCACTTCAAACCATCATCATCTTGGGGTTGATTCTGTTTGCGCTCGTCACGCTCGCGCGCACGGCGATTGTGGTGCCGCAAAAGACGGTATTTCTGGTCGAGCGTCTGGGGAAATACCATGGCACGCTCGAAGCCGGTTTTCACATTCTGCTGCCGTTTGTGGATCGCGTCGCTTACAAGCATTCGCTGAAAGAGATGGTCATCGATGTGCCGCCGCAAACCTGTATCACCAAAGACAACATTCAGGTGGAAGTCGACGGCGTGCTGTACATGCAAATCATTGATCCCGTCAAGGCCTCATACGGCATCAGTGATTACCGTTTCGCCTCCATTCAGCTTGCGCAAACCACCATGCGCAGTGAAGTCGGCAAGATCGAGCTGGACCGCACCTTCGAAGAGCGGGAGAAAATCAATCATGAGATCGTGAACGCGGTGGACAAAGCGTCGGATCCCTGGGGTATGAAGGTGACGCGCTATGAAGTGAAAAATATCGTGCCTCCTGCCAGCATTCGCGACGCGATGGAAAAGCAAATGCGCGCCGAGCGTGAAAAGCGCGCATTGATCGCGGAGTCCGAGGGCGATAAACAGGCCAAGATCAACCGTGCGGAAGGCGACAAGCAGGAGGCGATTGCGAAATCCGAAGGCGAAAAAATGAAACGCATCAACGAAGCCGAAGGCCGCGCCCAGGAAATTGAACGGGTGGCGTTTGCCACGGCCAAGGGCATCCGGGAAATTGCCAACGCCATCAACGACAAGGGCGGCCTCGATGCCGTGAATTTGCGCATCGCCGAACAATATCTCGGTGAATTCGGCAAATTGGCGCAAAAGAACAACACGCTCATCATCCCGTCGAATCTTTCGGATGTCGGCGGCATGGTCGCGGCGGTCGGAAAAATGTTTACTGCAACGCGCGCCGCCGACGCCGGCGATATGAAGAAAGCCTGAGCATGTTATGCTTGCGGTGAAGAGTTTTGATGTTCTGCATTGACTAGTACACTGTTACCATGATTTCGTGGTCCTGCCCCTTTGTGGGGCATTGTTCCAACCCGCGAATTTATTGGCTGCAATAGCACCCCACAAGGGGGTGGGACTACAAAAAATTAAGGCAACAGTATACTAGGATGCCGCCAATTGCTGCACCTGCTCGGCGTGATTGGCGGCTATCATTTTTTTGAGATGTTCTTACGGATTACTCACGATTCCCCCCAAGCCGGACAAGCCGGAACCAAAGAGAAAAAACTCATCCCGCAAGGGCGGGACGAATTGGCAAAGCTTTTCTTTGCGTACCTTGGCGGCTCTGCATCTCCGCGTGAACTTTTTGCTTTTTTGCAAGGATTTCACTTTAGCGAGACTAACGAAAAAACGGTGACGATATTGCGGAGTGTGTATGGCAAAGCGAGAGTTGTCTCATGGCGCTTGCAGTTATTGTGGGCACGAGACCACAAGCGGGCGGATGAAAAAGCATCTAAGGGGCTGTACAAAACGGCAGGCCGTTATAGCAGCAGCAAACCGCAAGGCCGGCAAGCCCCAGACGCTCTACCATTTGCGTGTGACGGATGCGTATGGTAAAGCCTATTGGCTGGATTTGGAGATGCGCGGCAAAGCGACGCTGGATGATCTTGATTTTTATTTGCGCGAAATTTGGCTGGAATGCTGCGGCCATCTGAGCCAGTTTTCATTAGGCGGCTGGCAGGGTTCAGATATTGACATGAACAAGAAGATCGACGCGGTATTCACGCCCGGCCTTACGCTCACACATATTTATGATTTTGGCGCCTCTTCGGAAACCTTGATCACGGCCGTCGATCTGCGCGAAGGGCATCCCACGACGAAACATCCGATTGCACTGATGGCGCGCAACCTGCAGCCGGAGAGGCAATGTCTCAAATGCAAAGAACCCGCCACCCGGTGGCGCCCGGAATGCCTTTATGAAAATGAGGAAGAAGGAGTTTTTTGCGACAAGCATATCGCAAAGCCTCCTCACGAGGATTACGGCGGACCGGTAGAAATTGTGAACTCCCCGCGCATGGACATGTGTGGTTATAACGGACCGGCTGAGCCGCCCTATTGATGATAGCCTATCGCACGGATCTCGCCTACATTCACCACACCGGTTTTCGCGATTTTGCGCTGCAAGCCGCGCCTGGGCTGTTGGATCTTCTGCGACAACATAAAATCATTGACGGCCTGATTGTGGACCTGGGCTGTGGCAGCGGCATTTGGGCAAAAGAACTTGTGCGCGCCGGATATGAGGCTTGGGGCATTGACATTTCTGCGGCCCTGATCAAGCTTGCGCGCAAACATGCTCCGCAGGCTACGTTCCAGCGCGCCTCATTTCTGGAGGCGCTAATACCGCCGTGCGCAGCGATCACCTCGCTGGGCGAATGCTTCAATTATTTATTTGATGAAAAGAACGGCACAGCGGCCTTGGCGCAGCTTTTTAAGCGATTGTATCGTGCGCTGCGCCCGGGAGGCATTCTGATATTTGACATTCTCGAGCCGGAGCAATGGCGCAACGGCCGGCCCGCCAAGCGCTTTGTCCTCGGCAGAGATTGGGCGGTCTTGGTGCACGTTGAGGAGGACACAAAATCGCATGTTTTAACCCGGCATATCATCGCTTTTCGCAAAGCCGGAAATTTGTATCGCCGCAGCGCAGAAACGCATGTTGTGAAACTGTATCGCCGCGCTGCAATTGCCGCACTCTTGCGCCGCGCCGGTTTCAGCGTGAAAATGTTGCGCGGTTACGGCCAAATGCGTTTCGCGCAAGGCCATGTGGGATTTCTCGCACGCAAACCCTGACAGGAGATTTAAATGGGCGTTATGCTGCAAGCATTTTATTGGGATTGCCCCCGCGTCGAAGGCAAGGAGTTCAAGTGGTGGGAACATATCCGCACTCAAATTCCGGCTTTGGCGCAGGCGGGTTTTACCTCGTTATGGCTGCCGCCCGCGCATAAAGCGGCCAATCTCGGCGGCCCCTCGATGGGCTACGATCCTTACGATTATTATGATCTGGGCGAGTTCGATCAAAAAGGCGGCGTGCCAACCTGGTTTGGAACAAAGCAGGAATTGCTCGCCTTGATCGAAACCGCGCATCAACACCGCATGACGGTGTTGGCCGACATGGTCATCAATCACAACAGCGGTGCAGATGCCACCGAAGTCAATCCCATCACCGGCAAATTGCGCTGGACGCTTTTTCACCCGAAAAGCAAGCGCTTTTTGCGCAATTGGGAATGTTTTCATCCCAACAGGTTTGAATCTTGGGATGAAAACACGTTCGGCGACATGCCGGATCTCTCGCACCGCAATCCCTACGTTTTTGGCGAAATCATCAATCTCGCGCGCTGGCTGGTGGAGGAGATTGGCTTTGATGGATTTCGTTATGATTTTGTGAAAGGCTATGGCGCGGGCACCGTAACCGCGCTTCAGGAATTTCGCTATATGCGCGGCGATCGTTTGCTCAAGCCTTATGGCGTGGCCGAGCATTGGGACAATGCCGGCGCAATCGAGCATTGGGTCAATGTCACCAATTTTTCCAATACCAATCCCGTGGATGCCTTTGATTTTCCGTTGCGAGAGCTGCTCAAATCATTATGCGATCAATACGGTTTCAGTTTGCGCAACCTCATGAGCCGCGACACGCTTTTGCATAGGCAACCGATCACGGCCGTCACCTTTGTCGAGAATCACGATCTGCGCGACGGCGGCCGGCCGATTGTCAACGACAAACTGCTGGCGTACAGTTACATTCTCACGCACGAAGGTTATCCCTGCGTCTTTTGGAAAGATTATTTCAATGAGGGTTTGGCAGGCGCCGGCACACCGCACGGCCTTGCCGGATTGATGCAGGCGCAGCGCGCGTATGCCGGCGGCGGAACACAGGTGTTGTACGTGGAGGATGATTTGTATATGATGCAACGCCTCGGACATGAGGGGAAGCCAGGCTTGATTTACGTGCTCAACAACCGCGGCGACGGGTGGCGCGGAGCCTGGGTTACAACGCAGTGGCGGAATGCCCGCTTTGTGCCGTTAGCTTGGTGGAGCAAAACCGATTTGGGCCGTCCAGAAGACCAATCATCCGCGGCGGATGGGCGTGCGCAGTTTTATGCGCCTCCGCGCGGCTATGCTGTGTATGTTTTAGCATAAAAGCCCGCGACGATTTTCTTCAAGCCGAAACCCGGCGCTCAGCTAAAAAAACGCCCACAAAATCGAACTCCCACAAGAAAAAGCAAAAGCCTTTTCAGTGGGAGTTCTTTTTTAAGGGCGAGACGCTTTCCGTTCTACTGCAAATGAATTCAACACATTTTGAAGAATGAATCTACGGCTCGTGTTTGAGATTGCGCAGCGCGAGCGTGAATTCACCGTTCGCGGTGTTGGCGCTGTAACCGAACAGGATGCGCTCCGGATAGCCGTGTTCTGGATTATAGTTGACCTCCAGCTTTTCCGGGTGTTGCGCGCGCAGTTTCTCGATCCAGTCGAAAATTTGCTCGACACTCATGATTTCCGACGTCAGCGGCAGTTTCTCCCCGTTTAACCCCAACACCTCACTCACCCGGCGGTTTTTAACGATCACTTTATACCAATGCGGCGCCCGGCAGAAGCACAGGTGTTCCTGTTCAATACTGTAATTGCTCAAGCGCAGCGACTGCCAGCGTTCATGAGGGTTTACCATGCCGCTCAAGTTTTGCAACAAGCTTTCCGTATGATCACACGCCAGCGGCAACAAGCTAACAAATATTATTGCGATCATCCTTTTCATAGATCATCCTCAATATTTATTGCAAAGGCCTCTTTGCTATCTCTGGATTCGCAACTCTCGCAACGCCGTCATTCCGCCCGGCGAGGCAACCAGTTGCGCACCGATAAAATACGCGCCTTCCAACTGTTCACCGTTGTTGCCTTTGCCGTCCCAAGTGACGGAGTATTGCAGGGCCTCGCCCGGTGCAAGCGTGGTGTTTTCCACAATCGCAATGAAGGCCTTTTCGAATGACCAATGCCAGGCCGGTTCGGGCAACTGAAGTTGCATCTGCGGCGCCAGCGTCAACGTGGCTGCCGGGAATGCAAAGAAATCGAATTTCTGCCCGCCGGTGTTCAAGGGCAGCGGCTGCGAGGTGTTGTTCGCGGCGGTCAAGGTCAACGTTACGCTTTCACCGGCTTGCAAAAGCTCGCGATCGAGCGCAAGCTCCAGCATCAACGCACTCGCGGAAAGCTTCTCCGCCACTTCCGTCAAACGCGCAATCACCGCGCGCAAGTTTGCCGGCGCTTCGAGATTATCCGTGATTACGCGCTTGCTGCTGCCGGCAAAATTGAAGTACACGTCATAATTAAACGCATCTGCGGTGTTTTCCTGCACGTAACGATCATTCAAATGCAAAAAATCATTCTGCAAAAAAAGCGTGACGAGACTGCCGAATTCCTCGGCCGTCAGCGCCGCTGCGATTTGGCCGCCGCCGCGCTGGGCATCGACGAAGCGTGCATAGCCATTGGCGTCAATCGTCAAATTCTGATAAATTCCAGCAAGCCCGCCTGTGATTTCCATTGCAATGGCCGTTTCGCCGGAGGGCTTGAAAACAGAATCGGTTTGCTTATTCTCAGTTGCTTCAAAAAGATTACTTCTGCCGCAGCCGGACATGACGAATGCGCTTATCAAAATTGCGGCGCTGATGATGCGAACGTTCATGGCATTTTTCCTTTTATGCTAATGTGTTTTGAGATGACATGTTTTTGAAATTCCGGCCGATTGCAAATTGTCGCAGCCGGCTTGTCACGGCTATCCCCAACGCAAGCGCAATGCCATAAGCGCTTCAGCGATAAATATCTTTTAGAATCAATGATTTACCGAAAGGTGGGCAGGCTTAATACTAATCGGATCTCTCAGAAAGCTGTGGGGGTGTGCAAAAATTTGAATGATTTTAGAATTTAGAGACGGGAAAGCAGGGAAGCTCTTCGAGCAGCTTTGAGAACTTCGCCCACAAAAGCAGAACTGCCACAGAAAGAAAAAAGCTTTTCAATGGGATTTCATTTTAGCGGGCGAAACACTTTTAGAATCTTATTCTACTTTGAAAAGCCAATCCCTTAAGGTTTTAACACGAGCGGTATTCTAATGCCTACACCGGTAGGACAGCCGTTCAATGTACGTTGTTGGAATTTGTTCAGTCTCCAAACATGATTTTCGCGCATCTATTTTCGCGCTCGCACCTCATACCGCAACTCTGCGAAGCCGTCGCCAAACTTTTGGACCGAAACGAGCCTGAGTGAGGGCGAAAGAATCTGGCGTGGAAGCAGTTGCTTGCCGGCGCCCAGCGTGACTGAGCCAACTTGCACGATGATCTCATCGAGCAGGCCGGCGTCATAGAACTGCCCAACAAGATCGCCGCCGCCGACCAGCCAGATATTTTTGCCGTTCGCAGCAGTTCGCATTTGCTCATGCACGGGGCGAACCTCGCCTTTCACAAACCGAATGTCCGCATTGGGCACGCGCGGAAGCTCGCGATGAGAGAAAACCCAGGTTGGCTGCTGATACGGCCATTCGCCCAGAGTTGCCGAATCTGGCTTGAGCACGTGCCGCAACATCCACTCATACGTCGCCGAGCCCATGGCCAGGGCGCCGATCTCTTTAATAAACTCCGGGTAGCTCGTTTCCTCGATATCGCCGAGCGAAAACAGCCACTCCAGCGAGTCGTCCGTCGTCGCGATGAAGCCGTCAAGGCTGGTTGCGGTGTAGTATTGGGTTCGCATGGTTTTGTAATCCTGATTTGAATACCGACGACTTTTTCAAGATTCGAATTTCAGGAGAGTTAATTGCCCTAACACTCAAGCTCACCGGCGCGGCTGGCCGGATTCGACGCCCGGCTTAACCGCGTTCAGTATCGCGCATGTTCGTCTTTTGTCCAATGAAAACCACATGCTCTTCCGGATATTGATCGCGATCCATAAGAATACACCGGCATCCATTCTCTTGCATGATTTTCAAGTATTCCTCTTCAGCCAGCGAGCTGTAATAGAACTCTTTGCCGCACATCTGCCCGGTAATCTCCCCATCTATGCCGCCCGCCGTAAACAGTATGACGCCCCCGCCGCAGAGCGCGTTACACAATTTTTTGATCACATGGCTTTGTTCAGCATAAGGGAGGTGAAACAGGCTATCCCAGGCAATGATCGCATCGTACTGCTGCTGGGGCTGCCATGCGCAAACCTCCACGTGCATAAAATGCGAGTCCGGGTGGCGCGTTCTGGCGTAAGCGATCATTGCTTGAGATACATCGATCCCGGTGACCTGAAATCCTGCTTTTTCCAACGCCGCGATCATTCTCCCACCACTGCCGCAGCCGGCATCGAGAGCATTCCGTTGGTTAACGCAGAGTCTGATAGCCCGGTCGAGAAAATGAATGCCCGCCAGTGATTGGCATTGTTGATCATTCCACCAACTGGCGATGCTGTCGTAGAGGCGGCCTGTTTCTGTGGGCTTCATTTTTTTAAAGGACTGACAACTGCTTGTTGGGCGCTAAAATCGCAGCCTCTTAAATTACTTCTTCGTTTCTCAAAAACGCCAAAGAACACGAATTTCTTACTGACAATCGCGAATTGACTTGACACATTTTAGCCAGTAAAATCAAGGCTATTCTTGTCAAGGTAAATACCGAACATGAGTAGATTCGTGTTTATTGGCGTTCATTCGCGGTTTGAGATATGTTAAAGTTATTCGAAGATTGTGCTTGCCTTCACAAAAAAGCATAAGGCACCGGCAAATCCATCACGGTGCGCAAGCCGGGCGCCGTTTGCATAATCCGGGGAATAGTATTCACCAATGCGCCAATCGTCCCGGTATCGCCGAAGATGCCGCCAACGATGTTCATGTACAACGGCGGATCGCCGCTGATCTCCACGCGATCAAACGTCTCTTTCTGCCCTACGGACATTTGCCAATCAAACACCAATAAATCTTTTGCGCCTTGTTTGCATTTCAATGTTTGATGAATGCCGGTAACCTGGCCTTTTTCCACCGTGAGATAAGGCGTTTTCACCCGTTTCGTGGCCAATACCGGTTTGAGCGATTCCGCGAATTTGTCCGCGTGCCACCCCAGCCTTTGGAGAATCGTAGCTGCCGATTCGTGCAAGCCGATATGGCCAAAACCGCCGGCCGCAACTTTTGCCTTGAATTGTGCGCGCGTCAGGCCGGCGCCGATTTTTTGTTGGAAGGGCAGGCGGCGCTTGCTGGCATCGGCCACGCGCGTGATTTTGATCGCCTTCACACTCGTGCAAACGCTGGTGAGCGTAAGCGGCAGAATATCCATCGCAAAGCCAGGATTGACGCCGGTGGCAACCACCGCAACGTGATGCTGCCGCGCCAGTTGATCCAGGCGTGCGCAAAACGCCGGATCGCGCTCAAATGGATAAAACAATTCTTCCGTTGAGGAAACGATATGCGCGCCGGCGCGAATGATCAGCGCTAATTGTTCCTCCACCCGGCTGAGAAACGAACTGGTTGTGTGCACCACCACTTGCGGCCGCCATTCGGCCAATGCCGCCGCGGCATCGCTGCGCACGAACACGCCGAGATTCTGCTTCAAGCCGCAAACCTCGCCGACATCGCGCCCGGCTTTGGCGGGATCGATATCAATTGCGCCCACCAGCTCTGCCCCGGATTTCTGCAATAACGCTTTCACACACGCCTGCCCAATCGGGCCGAGGCCGAATTGCGCCACACGAATGGCCATGAATCTTTCCTTCCTGCTCGTTTAAATTGGTTGTATTTGGTTTTTAAATTTTGCGACGCAAAGTAACCAGCAAAACCGGCAAAAGCAAGATGCGCGCGTCGCTTCTGCCATTTTGTAAATCGTCGCAGCCGGTTAAAGAGAAAGTACTTGACTCAGCAATCTCCCTTTTGTATTTAGTGGGTGTCTGAAAACACCGCCCGGGCAGTTTTTCGGATGGGCGCTTTCGACTGGCTTCGAGTGGAGGAAGATGCAAGAAATGATGAGGCGAGGAGGAATGAAAAAATACGTTTTGGTGCTTGCCCTTTTGTTTTGGGGGAATCGTGTTTCCGCACAAACGCCGTTAGGACTGGAGGAGGCCCTGCGGCTGGCCGAACAGAACAATCTTCAAATTAAACAACAACAACAGCGCGAAGCGAATGCACGTCTGGAGGTCGATATCCGCCGCGGCCAGCGCTTGCCCAGCCTTGATTTCATCGGCGCAACCTCGTACACCGATGAACTCGCGCGCTTCGACTTGCCTCAAACACTCACGGGCGGCCGGCTCATCCGCATCGAGTTGGGCGGCCATGATCGCACCGATCTCAGCCTGGGCGTGCGCCAGCCGTTGTTCACCGGCGGGCGGTTGAGCACGCAAGTGGCGTTGGCGCAAAACGCGCTCGCTTCCGAACAAACGCGCCGCGAGCTTCTGCAGCAGCAAACGGCATATTATGTCCATCAGTTGTTTTATCAAGCGCAAGCGCTCAAACAACAGCGCAAGATTCAAGAGGCGAGCCGCCGGCGCCTGGAAGTGCAGCTTGATCAAACGCGCAGCCTGTTTCGCGCGGCGCAAGTGATGGCGTTCGATACCTTGCAAGTTTACAATCAAACGCTGCAACTCGATATTGAAACCGAACAGAATCAGCGCGACCAGCGCCTACTCGACTTGCAAATGGCGCGCACACTCGATTTGCCGGAAGTCCGGCCGATTGCAGAAGCAACGTTGAACAAGCCTGTCGCGAGCTATCCCAATTTGGACAGCTTGAAGCAGGCTGCGTTGCAACATCGTCCGGAACTGGCCGGTGTGCGACTCGGGCTAAGCGCGGCACAACTGAGCCGCAAACTGGCAATCGCGGCGTATTATCCCAATCTCAACGCCGAAGCAAGTTATCATTACGCTAAGCCCGGGCTTAATCAGGTGGCAAACGAGTGGATGCGTTACGGCGTGATCGGTGTAAATCTGCAATGGAATCTCTGGCGCGGCCGGCAGGATCGCCATCGCGCACAGCAGGCCGAAGCGGAATTTGCGCGCTTGACGCTGCAAGAGCGTGAGTTGTTGCGCAGCATAACTTATGAAGTCGAACGTGGTTGGGAAAACTTGAAATTTACCGGCCGGCAAATCGCGCTGGCGGAGCAGTTGCTGGCGCAGCAGCAAGAACGCTATCGCATCGTGGCGGCGCAACAGCGCGAAGGCGTGGCCAGCACCAATGACGCCGTCGTGGCGGAAAACGATCTGCGCCAGGCGGAACTGCAACTGCAACGCGCACTGGTACAGTATTATTTTTCGCAAAGCGAGTTGCGGCTGGCGACCGGCAGCATCGCGGAGTGAGTGACGATTTCGGATTGCGAATTGTGGACTGCGGGAGCATGATATGAAAAAAGAGTTTGCGGCTTTTTTGCTGGTTTCAGCGTGGTTGTGCAATTGCAATAATAATGATGATTCGGTGTTTCAGGCCAGTGTGATCGTGGAAGGCACGGCCATCAAAGTCTCGGCGCAAACCGGCGGCTATTTATTGCAGGTGAATTGCGAAGAAGGCGAACACGTTCAAAGCGGTCAAACATTGGCTGTAGTTGATGCCGAAAAGCCCGGCTATCAGCTCGAACAGGTGCAGGCCGGACTTGATGAACTGGCCGCGCAACGCCGTATTGCAA
The DNA here is from genome assembly GCA_030263535.1 of Cytophagia bacterium CHB2. Lineage (NCBI taxonomy): Bacteria > Pseudomonadati > Bacteroidota > Cytophagia > Cytophagia bacterium CHB2. The sequence goes on along the minus strand of SZPB01000097.1, from coordinate 6,120 downwards.
CGGCGAGCGTGCGGCGCGCGCAAGAAGATTATGATCATGCCAAAACCAAGCATGAACGCTATCGCGAGTTGTTTCAACAAAACGCGGCTTCGCAACAAGTGCTGGATGATTTGAAGCTCAATTATGATCGCGCCAAAACCGCGCTGGAAACCGCGCAGCAAAACTTGCAAACGCTGAACAGCCGGGAAAAAAGCCTGGCAGCCCAGGGCAAACTCTTGCAGCGCCAGATCAATGACGCCACGATTACCGCCCCGATTGCCGGAACGATCACGACGCGCTATTACGATCAAGGCGAAATCATTCCACTCAACGCGCCGTTTGTGGAGATTATCGATCTCTCCAAAATGTGGGCGAAGGTTTATGTCTCTGAAACGTTTTTGCCCAGGATCAAAATCGGCCAGCCTGCGGAAATCAAAATCGACGGCGTGGAACAAAGCCGGAGCGGTGTGGTCAGTTGGATCAGCGCCAAAGCCGAATTCACACCGAAGAACATTCTGACGCAAGAAAGCCGCACGGCGCTGGTTTATGCCGTGAAAATCACCGTCGATAATCCTGAACAAATCTTGAAGCACGGCATGCCGGTGTCGATCACGCTGCTTCCCAGCATGTAATATGGCTGAAATGATTACCATTAAAAATTTCAGCAAGAGCTACGGCAACATTCGCGCGGTGGAAAATCTCTCGCTGGAGGTGCAGCGCGGTGAATTGTTCGGCTTGATCGGCCCGGACGGCGCCGGCAAAACCACGACCATGCGCACGCTCTGCACCCTGCTCACGCCGGACGCCGGCGAGATGCATCTTTCCGGCTACGAGGTGCGCCGGGAAGTGGCGCAGATTCGCGCCATTCTCGGTTACATGCCACAGCGGTTTTCGCTTTATCCCGATCTCTCCGTCGAACAGAATTTACGCTTCTTTGCGGATTTGTTTGGCGTGCCGGCTGCGGAGCGCGAAAAGCGCTTGCCGCAATTGTATCATTTCAGCAAGCTGGAACCGTTCAAAAACCGCCTGGCCAAACAACTTTCGGGCGGCATGAAGCAAAAGCTCGCGCTTTCCTGCACCTTAATTCACACGCCGCCAATTTTGATTCTGGACGAGCCTACGACCGGCGTCGATCCCGTTTCGCGCCGCGAGTTTTGGGAAATCTTGCAGCGCATGCGCGACGAGGGTGTGACGATTCTGGTGTCAACGCCTTACATGGATGAAGCGCTGTTGTGCAACCGTGTCGCGTTCATGCACAAAGGCCGTTTGCTCGCTCTCGATGTGCCGGGCGTGATTCACCGCCATTTCCCCTATGCCCTTTATGAAGTCGCAACCGACAATCCCCAGCTTTTGGTTTCTTATTTCAAAAATAATTCTGAGTGCCGATCCGTGCAAATTTTCGGAGATCGGTTGCACGTTAGCTTTGCCGCGCCATTGCCAGAAAGTAAAATCACTGAGTTGGTTGCAGCCGCGCCGCAGCCCATCAAACAGATGCGGGCGATCACGCCGGGAATTGAAGATACGTTTATGGAATTGATGAAGAATCAATCTTCGCTGAGGGCTTAACGCTTTTTCTTGATAAATTCGATGGCATTATCTCTCGCAGCGTGCGCAGAAAAAAGAACAAAAGCCGGGCCACGGATGGAAACAGATTTTCACGGATATTCTGTTTTGGCCGTATCCGTGCAAATCCGTGTCCATCTGTGGCTAAAAAGTTTCTCGTCTCTGTTAGTCTCGCCCGGGCAGCATTAGCTGACTTTGAAAGACGAAACATTTATGTCTGCATACACCGTTGAAACCGAAAATCTCACCAAGCGTTTCGGCAAATTTGTAGCCGTGAAGAATCTCAACCTGGCGGTGCATGCCGGCGAGATTTTCGGCTTTCTGGGCGCGAACGGCGCCGGTAAAACCACGGCCATTCGCATGCTCTGTGGTTTATTGCTGCCGACTTCCGGCCGCGGCAGTGTTGCCGGATTCGACATTTTCAAGCAGAACGAAAAAATCAAGCAGCGCATCGGCTACATGAGCCAGAAATTTTCCTTGTATGATGATTTGACCATCGCCGAAAACATCGAGTTCTTTGGCGGCGTGTACGGTTTGCCGCGGGCGGATTTGCTCGCCAAGCGCGCGCAACTGTTGCGCGAATTGGATTTGATGCAACAAGCCGGCATGATCACCCGCGCGCTGCCGCTCGGGTACAAACAGCGGCTGGCCTTGAGTTGTGCGTTGCTGCATGATCCGCCCATCATTTTTCTCGACGAGCCCACCGGTGGGGTTGATCCCGAAGCGCGCCGCAATTTTTGGGATTTGATTTATCACATGGCGCTAAACGGCAAGACGATTTTCGTGACCACGCATTACATGGACGAAGCCGAATACTGCAATCGCGTCTCCATCATGTATCAAGGCGAAATTATTGCGCTCGGCTCGCCGCAGGCCTTGAAACAGCACTATCAAAAAGCTTCGATGCAGGACGTGTTCATTCACTTGGTGGACAGATGAAAATAAGGAGACGTAAGGCGTAAACGATAAAATTACGGATTACGGAGTACACATGCCCTCTCGCATACCTGCCATCATCCGCAAGGAAGTTATTCATATCCGACGCGATTTCCGCACGCTGATCATCGTTTTCGCCATGCCGGTGCTGATGCTGTTGATGTACGGCTATGCCATTACCATGGAAATTCAGAATATTGAAGTGGCCGTGCTCGACCATTCCCAAACGCCGCAAAGCCGCGAGCTGGCAGCAGCGTTTGCCGGCAGCAAGTTCTTCACCGTGCGGAATTTTGCGAACGGTGAAGCGCAGGTGGAAAAATTGTTTCAACAGCGGCAGGCGAAGCTTGTGCTCATTATTCCGCACGATTTTGCCGAGAGCCTGATCAAGCCCGTTGCGCCGACGGTGCAACTGTTGATCGATGCCAGCGATTCGAACACCGCGCAGGGCATTCGCAACTACGCTGTGACGGCCTTGCAGATGTACAATGCTGAGCGCGGTGTGAGCTTGCCGTTCGAGGTGCGGGCAACGATTCAATACAACCCCGCCTTGAAAAGCACTTATTTTTTCGTGCCGGCGCTGGCGGCCTTGATTCTCATGATGATTTCGGCGCTGCTGACCAGTGTCACGATCGCGCGCGAGAAAGAAACCGGCACGATGGAACAGATTCTCGTCTCGCCGGTGCGGCCGTTTGAAATCATTATCGGCAAAGTTGTGCCGTACATTTTTCTGGCGTTCATAGACGGCATTATCATTTTGCTGGTGGCGCGCTTTTGGTTCAAGGTGCCGATTGTCGGGAGCCTTACATTGATTTTGGGCGCTTCGCTGCTGTTTGTGTTTGTCGCGCTCGCCCTGGGTTTGTTCGTTTCCACTGGCGCGAAGACGCAGCAAGTCGCGATGATGGCGGCGTTGATTTCTTCGTTGCTGCCGACGGTGATGTTGTCCGGGTTCATTTTTCCGATTGCCAGCCTGCCCAAGTTGCTCCAACTCGTGACGTATATTGTGCCCGCCCGCTATTTCCTGCCCATCATTCGCGGCGTGATGTTGAAGGGCAACACGCTCGTGGAAATTTGGACGCTGCTGCTCGCGCTGGCCGGCTTCGGCATTTTTTTGCTGCTCGTGAGCGCGCGCAAGTTCAAGATGACGCTGGAAGGATAGCGTGTCAGGCAAACATCTACGCCGGGAAGAAACTCGTTGTGGTTGAATTTTTCCTCACCGGAGAAATTAAAATTTCATCTGCACCGCATTTTTTGTAGGAGATTTTATCGCCTTCCCGTGTCCATTGCAATAGGACACAATCAAGGAGGCGATTATGCCAAATACTTCCCACGAAAAATGCCTGTGCAGTTACGAATTTGCATCTTATCTGGCCGGAACCGTTTATGGCGGTGAAAAGGCGCGTATTCGCAAACATCTCAATCAATGCAATGCCTGCTTTGAGCTTTATATCAGCACGTTCAATCAATCGCATGAAGATTGGACCAATCAATCTACGGCCTTTTCGTTTACCACAGCGTTCGCACTTTCCTAAACTTCTCTCCTCTCAGGCATCGCCTTGCGCGCCAGATTTGGCGCGAAAATGTGTCGCGTAAGGCTACGCCGTTCTTCAGCGACTTGCTTTTCTCCTGTTCCATAAACATATTCAACCCAACCATTTTTTAGCTCACGCCGAGAGCGCGGGGATCGCAAAGTTTGTGACTTTCCCTGCATGCTTCGCGAGAAAAAATATGTCATCGAAAAACAATCGAAACTCACGGCGATATTCGCACTTTCATGACAGCGCCAACTTTTTTCATACGTGTCTCCACGCCCGGACGCATCTGCCTGTTCGGCGAGCATCAGGATTATCTGCATTTGCCGGTGATTCCGTGCGCCATCTCACGGCGCATCACCATTGCCGGCAAGCTGCGTGATGATGCGCGTGTGCATCTCGCCATGCCGGATATTCAATCTGAATTGACTTTTGCGCTTTCACCGCCGTTAGTTTATCAAAACCAGCGGGATTATTTCCGTAGTACCGTCAATCTCTTGCGCCGGGAAGGCTTCACGTTTTCACGCGGATTCGACGGCCTCGTGCGCGGTGAGATTCCGATTAATTCCGGCACCTCCAGCTCCTCTGCGCTGGTGGTAACATGGGTGAATGTGTTGGCGCGGTTGAGCGACCAACAACGCATACTCGCGCCCGAGGAAAGCGCGCGTTTGGCGCATGCCGCCGAAGTGCTGGAATTCCACGAACCGGGCGGCATGATGGATCATTATGCCACGGCCTGCGGCGGCGTCTTGTCGCTGCGCTTTCATCCCGAACTGCAAATCGAACGGCTCGCGCCAGCGTTGCACGCCTTCGTGCTCGGCGATTCCGGCGAGCCTAAAGATACCACGGGAATTTTGCGGCGCGTGAAGTATGGCGTGCTCGATATTGTACAACAACTCAGCCGGCGCCATCCTGATTTTTCGCTGTACACCCTGGCGCAGGAAGATTTGCCGCGTTATGCCAGCGAATTGAATGCCGACCAAAAATTCTTGCTGCAAGGAACGCTGCGCAATCGCGATCTCACCGCGGAAGCGTTGGCCTTGTTGCGCCAACCGGCGCTCGACCATCACCGCCTCGGCGCATTGCTGAACGACTGTCAAGCGGTGCTGCGCGACAATCTGCGCATCTCAACGCCCAAGATCGATCGCATGCTCGAAGCGGCGTTGCACGCGGGCGCATACGGCGGCAAAATCAACGGCTCGGGCGGCGGCGGGTGCATGTTCGTTTATGCGCCGGAACGCACGGCGCACGTGGCTGCGGCCATCGCGGATGCCGGCGGCAAAGCTTATATTGTTTATGTCGATGAAGGCACGCGTTTCGAATCTGCAGAGGAGGTTTGATGCAACCGAATATCGTCATACTCGCCGGCGGCATATCGTCACGCATGAAAAAAGCTGCGCCGGCTTCCGTGTCTCTCGATCCGGCCTGGCGCCGCGACGCCGAAGAGAAAGCAAAAACGATGATTGGCGTCGGCAGCGGGTCCCGCCCGTTTCTGGATTACCTGCTGTACAATGTGTCGTCCGCGGGTTATCGCGATGCCGTTATCGTCATCGGCGAGAACGATGAATCCATTCGTGCTTATTATGACGCTGGCGGCTCGCAGCAATTTAAAAACTTGAGCATCAGCTATGCGGTTCAGCCCATTCCGCCGGGCCGCGATAAGCCGCTGGGCACGGCGGATGCGCTGTGGCACGGCCTGCGGGCAAAGCGCGATTGGCACGGACAAGCGTTCACCGTGTGCAACAGCGATAATCTTTACTCCGTTGCTGCTTTGCAAACGCTGCTGCACGACATGCATGACAATGCGCTGATTGATTACGATCGTTCCGCGTTGCAATTCACGCAAAGCCGCATCGAGCAATTTGCAGTCATTCAAAAGGACGCCGAGGGATTTCTGCAAAACATTATTGAAAAACCCTCAGCGGAGGAAATCGCGCAGGCGGCGGAGAGCGACGGCCGCATCGGTGTGAGCATGAACATTTTTCGTCTGTCGGACGATCAAATTTTTCCGTGGGTGGAAGCCGCCCCGCTGCATCCGGTGCGGCGGGAAAAAGAGTTGCCGGCAGCCGTGCAAATGATGATAGCGCAATCGCCGCGCGCGGTGTTCGCCATT
>SZPB01000096.1 GCA_030263535.1 Cytophagia bacterium CHB2 | reverse complement strand
GTATTATGCCGGTGGGCATGGTGGCCATGGACATTGCGCGCGTGGAAGCCGCGTTGTTGTTGGGCGATGTTGATTACGTTTCGAGTCACAAAGCCATCACCGAGGCGCGCAAATCCTCGCCGCTGGAGGCGGGCCTGGCGTGGGCGGTGAAATTTGATAAAGGCGATTTCATTGGCCGCAAAGCCTTGCTCGCCGAACAAGCGCGCGGCCCGAAATGGCAGTTCGTCGGGCTTGAGGTGGATTGGGATGAGTTGGAAAGTCTCTATGCGGCCGCGGACTTGCCTCCGCAAGTGGCCGGCCGCGCTTCGCGCGTGGCGGTGCCGGTTTACAAAAACAATCGCCAAATCGGACAAGTGACGAGCAGCACGTTTTCACCGATTCTCAAGAAATTTATTGCAATCGGCACAGTAGAGAGTCAATTCGCCGGCCTCGGCACTAAAGTCGAAATGGAGATTACGGTGGAATTCAGCCGCGAGAAAGCCGCAGCAATGATCGTCAAAACGCCGTTTTTTGATCCGCCGCGAAAAAAAACTTGAAAGATAGCCGGGAGATATTTAATGAAACAACAGGAATACCGGTGACATTAACGCAGGGCGCTTTGTTTACGCTCCTGGTCTATGCGATCCTTGATGAAAATCTTGATCAACGACTGATAAGAGACATCTCTTTTTTGCGCCATAGCGCGCAATTCATCAAGTACAAACTCCGGAAGCCGCAATGAAATGGTTTTCATTGTCGGCCTCAAATTGGGAAAGGCAAGAATTTCTGCCTGGCCCCAATCGACAAAATCGGTGGAATCCTGTGTTCTCCAAAATTTGCGTTCCTCTGCCTCGCTTTTAAAGCGAGGGATTTCTTTTGATTTTTTCATGATACTTTCTCAATTCCTTGTTGTTCATGTCACGCGCTGAAATGATGCGAATCCGATTGACTCAGGCGGTGAAAACAACAAACAAACATCTGCCGGCGTCCGTGCGGCCCAGTGTGTAGTATCGTTTTTCGGATGCCGAATGCCTTTTGTCATCTCCTACGATAAGCGGCCGGTTGAAAAACACTTCTTCGCATTCGCTATTTGAGACGCGATGCTGAACCCAATTTTTATCGGTATTCCCATCGTCCCAATCGAAGCCGGCACAATTCAAAAGGAGCGTGTCCATATCGAAAGCAACGTACAATACCGACGCAATTTTTGCAAACTATTTTTCAATGATCCAGGTAAACCTACAGTGTGAGCGTCTGCCAGCGCTAGGGGTGTGGCCGAAAACCCCTTGGGGCGCATATTCTGTGAGGCTAACCACCTGTTTTCGAATGTGCGTTCTGACCTAAAACAGACGTTCCGGCTACACCCTAGCATAAAATTTCATCCGCAGACTCTACTTCTTATCACTTTTTCAGCCCGGAGGCGATGTCATTCCTTGAGCAAACCATCGGGTATAATCCGTCCAATACGGGCGCGAACAGCCACGCCCGGCAATCCCTTCTCTTCTTCAGAATTTCTCCAGGATTTAGTGAACTCGCCCGGCCCCGGGCAATGATAATTCACATTTGCCTTTTTCTCCTGAATTCTGCATTATTGCCCGCAATAATTGCGCTGTTCCTGTTTCATTATCCTGGAATTCTGCGGAGCCGCTTTGCTCGAATTTGACATGATTCAAACCGTGGCCTTTGCCGGCCTGGTGCTGTTTCTGGGTTACGGCTTGCGCCGCCTCCTTCCCCTCCTGGCGCATTACAACATTCCCGCGCCGGTGGTGGGCGGCCTGGTTATCGCGCTCGTCATTCTGGCCGCGCGGCAATTTGAAACGACTCTGTTCAAATTCGACACCACGTTGCAATCGCCGTTGATGATCGCATTCTTCACCTCAATTGGATTCGGCGCGAGTTATTCCCTGTTGAAAGTGGGCGGGCCGCAAGCGCTGTTGTTTTTCGGTATCGTGTCGCTGGTCGCGGCGCTGCAAAATCTCGTCGGTATTCCGCTTGCCATGGCGTTGGGCGTGTCGCCGTTGTTCGGCGTCATCGTGGGATCGCTGACTCTCGCCGGCGGACCGGCAACCGGTTTGGCCTTCGCGCCGTTGTTCGAACAAGCAGGCGTGGCTGGCGCAGGCACGCTGGCGGTGGCCTCAGCCATGGCCGGAATCGTATCCGCAGGCCTGGTGGGCGGACCAATCACGACATTCATCATCAAGCGCTATAATTTGCGTTCGAGCACACCGGCGTCGTCAGCGCTTCCAGAACAGAAAACCTCTTCATCTGATAAAACAGACGAGGATAAAAACTCGGCATTCGTTCTACTCAAGAACATCGTTATCATTTTGGCGGCGATGTGGCTGGGCGGCGGCATCAGCAAGTGGTTGACCGCCCTCAACATCACTCTGCCGGCATACATCGGCGCGATGGCGGTGGCAGCGGTTATTCGCAATGTTGATGATCGCACGAAGGTTTTTGGCTTGAAACCAGCGGTCATCGACGATCTTGGCCACGTTGCGCTCTCGCTGTTTCTCGTGCTTGCGCTCATGACGCTTAAATTGTGGGAATTGGCGGGACTTGCCTTGCCACTGCTCATCATTCTCTCGGTGCAAATCATACTCGTTGTTTTGCTGTGCCTGTGGCCGGTTTTTCAACTCATGGGACGCGACTACGAGTCCGCGGTGATGGTGAGCGGCTTTTGCGGCTTTATGCTCGGCATTACCGCAAACGCCATGGCCAACATGAACACGCTGGTCGAGCGCTACGGCCCGGCGCCGCGCGCGTTTCTCATCGTGCCCATGATCGCGGCGTTTTTCATCGATTTTCCCAATGCGGCATTGATCACGGCGTGTTTGAATTGGTGGGCGCCGTGAGATCCTGCCTTGATGCTATTTTGATTTTCACGCAAGACGCGCCGGCCAGCGCATGAAACCTGTTGCTCTTGATTCCTCATTTCTGCTTGCGCTTGACGTGAGCCTGTTGATACGGCTGGGCGTGAGCCTCACGCCGGTTCTGGCATTTCTCGTGATCCTGGTCTCGCTTGACAGCTTCAAGCTGGTGCGGTTACGCGCAATTTTGACGGCCATCGCCATAGGCGGTTTAGCGGCGCTGCTCTGTTTATTGATCAATCGTTTTGCGCTGCAAGAATTGGGATGGAATCTTTATTTCTATTCTCGCTATCCTGCGCCGGTATTGGAAGAATTAGTCAAAGCGCTTTACGTGATTTATTTGATCAAAACCAAGCGCGCCGGCTTCATGGTCGATAGCGCCATTTATGGTTTTGCCAGCGGCGCCGGTTTTGCATGTTTGGAAAATATTTACTACATACAATCGCTGCCGGGCTCTCAATTTTGGGTATGGCTGATTCGCGGCTTCGGCACCGCGATCATGCACGGCGGCGCAACCGCGATTTTTGCTCTGTTGGCGAAAAACGCCTCGGATCAACAGGCGCAAACAGGCTGGCGCACGCTGCTGCCCGCCTGGCTGGCGGCGAGCGCCATTCATTCGTTTTATAATCATTTTGTGCTGCCCCCGCAGTTCATGGCGATTCTGCTGCTGCTCACGTTGCCGGCACTGCTGGCGCTCGTCTTTCAGCGCAGCGAAAAATCAACCCGCGCCTGGCTGGAAGTGGGCTTTGACAGCGATCGCGAGCTGCTGGAGTTGATCACCAGCGAACAAGCAACCGGCTCGCGCATCGGGGCATATTTGCAAACGTTGCGCAAAACCTTTCCGCCGGAGGTGGTGGTGGATATTCTATGCTATCTGCGTTTGTATCTCGAATTATCCATCAAAGCCAAAGGCGTTTTGTTGATGCGCGAGGCCGGCTTCACGCCCGCGCCGGATCCCCGTCTCAAGCAAGTCTTTGCGGAACTGCAGTATTTGAAAAAAGAAATCGGCGCTACCGGCCTGCTGGCGATTTCGCCGTTTCTCAGCACCACAAGCCGGGATTTGTGGCAATTGCAAATGTTGGAGCAAACGTGAGCACCTCCTCTCACCTGACTCTTTCTCTCAAAAACGATCTCGCGGAGATCACGAGAGCGAGCGCGGCGGTGGACGAACTGGGCGAACGCCACCACGCTGCGCCGGAAGCGTTATACGCCGTCAATCTTGCGCTGGAAGAGGTTTTGACCAACACCATTTCCTACGGCTATGACGACGGCGCCGCGCATGAAATCATCGTGCATTTCTCCATGCAGGATGGCGAGTTAACGCTCACGATTACCGATGATGCGCGGCCGTTCGATCCGCTGCAAGCGCCCGCGCCCGATGTCAACGCGGCGCTGGAGGACAGGCCAATTGGCGGCCTGGGCATTCATCTTGCGAAGACAATGATGGACGGCATGCATTATCGCTATGAATCCGGTAAAAACATCTTGACGATGAAGAAAAAAATCGCCTGACCGCGAATAATTCTTAAGATGAGATTGCAGGAGAGAGTATGGAAATCACACAAACGAAACAAGGCGAGGTTTTGATCCTGGCGCTTACCGGCAGGCTCGATGCGCAAACCTCCAAAACGTTGGAAGATCAATTGATTCCGCTCATTGAGGGCGGTGCAAAACGGGTGCTGGTGGATTTTGCGCCGCTCGATTACATCAGCAGCGCGGGCTTGCGCGTCTTGCTGCTGGCGGCGCGCAAATTGACCCAAAGCAACGGCCGCATTGCCCTGTGCGCTCTGCGGCCGACGATCAAAACCGTTTTCGACATCGCGGGGTTTAGCACTGTGTTTCCGATTTTTGCCACGCGCGACGAAGCCATCGATCATCTTCAAAGCTAATGCAAGGAAGGGCGAGTGATGATTACCCGCATTTTGGCGGTGGATGATGAGCCGGATTTGGAGCTGGTGCTCAGCCAGAAATTTCGCAAACAAGTGCGCAACCAGGAAATGCAACTGTTCTTCGCTGCCAACGGCGTGGAAGCGCTGCAGCTTCTGCAAACGCACGGTGACATCGACGTGGTGCTGAGCGACATTAACATGCCCGAGATGGACGGCCTCACGCTGCTGGAAAAAATTCACGCGCAGTATCCGTTGCTGCGCGTCGTCATGGTTTCCGCTTACGGCGATATGAAAAACATTCGTGCGGCGTTGAATCGCGGGGCATTTGATTTCGTCACCAAGCCCATCGACTTCGCCGATCTCGAGATTACGCTCAGCAAAACGATTCTGGCCGCGCGTGCGATCAAACAAGCCGCGCACAATCGCGACCGCCTGCTCGCCATTCATCGCGACTTGGAAGTGGCGCGCCAAATTCAACAGGCCATGGTGCCGCGTTCGTTTCCGGCCTCACCGGCGTTCGTTTTGAGCGGGGCGATGATTCCCGCGCGCGAAGTCGGCGGCGATTTTTATGATTTCTTCATGATCGACGAAGAGCGCCTGGGGTTCGTCATTGGCGACGTTTCCGATAAGGGCGTGGCCGCGGCCATGTTTATGGCATTGAGCAAGACTCTGCTCAAGTCAACCGCGCTCAAGGGCTTGCCGCCGCAGGAATGTTTGCAAGAATTGAATCGCGTGCTTTATTTTGAAAACACCGCAGCGATGTTCGTTACCATTTTTTATGGCATTCTCCATTTGCGCACCGGCGCGGTTGATTACTGCAACGGCGGCCATCCCTCGCCGTACCGCCTGGGAAAAGATGGGGATCTTACCACGTTGCCGGCGACCGGCGGCCTGGCATTGGGCGCATTGGATCATTTTGAGTATGCCGCGCAGCAAACCGTGCTGCAACCCGGTGAAGGAATTTTCCTGTACACCGACGGCGTCACCGAGGCGATGAATCGCGCCGGCGAGCAATTCACCGAGGCGCGCTTGCAGGAACACCTCCAAACTCATGCGCATGCCGCACCGGCCAACCTCATTGCAGAGGTGAGCACCCAGGTCAACGCTTTTGCCGGGGGCGCCTCTCAAGCCGACGACATCACCATGCTGGCCCTGCGTTTTGGTTAAACATGAAAATATCCCAAAAATCCCACCAACTTTTTTCACTCCCGATTGTAGTTGCAATAAACCATGACCGAGTCCAGTGATCTGACACTTGTCCGGCAATGCCTGGAGGGGCAGCGTGACGCCTTTGGCGTGCTGGTCATGCGGCATCACAAGGCCGTGTTCAATGTCACGCTGCGCATGATCAAAGACGTTCAAGATGCGCAAGACGTGGTGCAAACCGTGTTTCTCAAGGCTTATGAGAAACTCGGGGCGTTCGATGCGCGCTTCAAGTTTTTTAGCTGGATTTACCGCATGGCAGTCAATGAATCTCTCAACTTTCTCAAGCGCCGGCGGCGCTGGGAGGGGCTGGACGAGGGGCGTGACTATGCCGCCGACGCAGAAACCGTCGAAGAAAACGATATGAGCCAAACGATACAAAACGCCTTGATGTTCTTAAAAGTCGAACATCGCGCCGTGATCATCCTCAAGCATTTCGAGGGGCTTTCGTATGAGGAAATTGCTTTCATCCTCGAGGTGCCAACCAAAACCGTAAAGTCCAGATTGTTCAGCGCGCGCCAAATGCTCAAGACTATTTTGCTCAAGCAAGGATATGCCGATCATGATCGCCGATAAATACATCGAGTTGATTCACCGCGAAATTGACGGACGCAATTCGCCCCAAACCAGCGCCAAGCTTGCCGCTTTTCTGGCAGCCAACCCGCAAGCGCAAAAACTCTATGATGAATTGCAGGCTCTGTCCGGCATGTTGCAGGAAGTCAAGCCGGTGGAGCCGCCGCCACATTTGCCGCATATGATCATGAACCGGCTGCCGCCGTCACAGCCGGTTCGCCGCAGTTTGTTTGCGCCGCTGCAGGAATGGCTGGAGGCGCGTGGCAAATTCAAATATGCATATGTCTTTTCCGGCGGCCTGGCGGCTGGGCTTGCGGCCGTTGCGATCTTCTTTCAAACCGCGAGGCCGACCTCCGAGGATTTGAGCAAGCTCTCCGGCGCGATGATTCCGCGCGAACAAGTCGAAAATCTCAAAACCGCGGAAAGCCGGGAAATCAAACACGAACAAGTCACGGGTGTGTTACATCTCAAGGATTCGCCAGAAATCATGGTGGTAGAATTTTCACTGGCTTCTATGCAAGAAGTCGAATTGGATGTGGCTTTTGACGAGAAAAACCTTGCGTTCAAGGGCGTTATCGCGTTCGCACAATCGTTTCCAGGAGAAGTGAATGTTCGCGGCAGCGCTTTAGAGTTAAAGCATCGCGGCCAACAGCGTTATGCCGTGATTTTTGTCAAACAAAAGCAAGCCGCCGGCGCCTTGCATCTCAAAATCGGGCGCGCCGGTGAAATTTTTTATCATCAAACGCTGACGCCGGGTGTTGACCAATAAAAGAAACTTAAAACAATCGCCAACTTTTGCCTGACCCGGTTGTACTTCACTCAGAACATGCAAAAAATTTTGTCCCAGCATCAAGCCAGCTTAAATCGGAGGCCGTTATGAGTCATCCCAATCGCAAAACGTTGTGGTTGATCGGCGGTGCAGCCGCCATCCTCGTTGTGATCGCCTACTTCGCGTTCGGCAATTTTCCTCCGGCTTCGGAAGATTTGTCGGGAACCATTGGCGGCGTGAAAAAAGCGGAGAAATATCAAAACACGCAAATGAGCAACACCGATGTGGTGTTGACGGACTCGCAGATTCAAACGCTTTTACAGGACGATAAAATCCAGCGCCTGATCACGAACACCGAATTCAAGGCGTTGATGGCGAATCCGGCGTTGCGCGAAGCCCTGGCAAACCCTGAAATGCAGCAACTCTTCGCTGCGCCGGCTTTACGCGAGGCCCTGGCAAATCCTGAAATGCAACAACTCTTCGCCGCGCTGGCTTTGCGCGAGGCCCTGGCAAATCCTGAAATGCAGCAACTCTTCGCCGCGCCGGCGTTGCGTGAGGCCCTGGCAAATCCTGAAATGCAACAACTCTTCGCCGCGCCGGCTTTGCGCGAGGCCCTGGCAAATCCTGAAATGCAGCAACTCTTCGCCACGCCGGCTTTGCGTGAGGCGCTGGCGAATCCCGAGATGCGCGAAGCCCTTGCGAATCCGGAGCTGCAATCGGCGATGGCCAATCCGGAGTTGCAAGCCGCACTCGCTCACCCCAATATGCGCGATCTGATGGCGAATCCGAATCTGCGCGAGGCTCTGGCGATGCCGGCGATGCAAGCGATGATGGCGAATGCGAGCCTGCGTGAGGCTTTGGCGAATCCGGCAATGCAAGCAGCCCTGGCGAATCCCGAGTTACAAGCCGCGCTCGCCAATCCCGAATTGCAAGCGGCCTTGGCCAGCCCGGCGCTGCAGCAGGCATTGGCCAATCCCGAGTTACAAGCCGCGCTCGCCAATCCCGAATTGCAGGCCGCGCTCGCCCATCCCAGCTTTCAGGCGGCCATCATGCAAGCGCAATGAGTCCGGTAAAAAAATTGGCTGTGCAATTCACCTGACGGTCTTTTTTCAAGGAGATGCCATCCTAAAAAATGGCTTCTCCTTTTGTCGTTTCAAACAGGGGTGACTGAGGAAGAAAACATGCTCCGCCCGATCACACCGAATCATCGTTGGTCTGGATTTTCCCACTCCCGCAGTTTGATCCTATTGCTGTTTTTTTTATTCTCGCCCGCGCGCGCGCAATTTCAAAGTTTTGAGACGCCTAATCTTCGCCTGGTTTATTACAGTCAGGCGCAGGATTATCTTGTTCCGCACATTGCCCGCTGTTTCGAGAATGCGCTGCAATTTCATCGCCGTCTGTTCGACTACACACCGGACGGTAAAATCACAGTGTTCATGCAAGATTTGGCCGATTACGGCAACGGCGGCGCGGAAGTGATTCCGCAAAATTTTGTGTATGTGCTGATGGCGCCCTTTCCGCATGCTTATGAAATCGTGCTGGGCAACGAGCGCATGAATTGGATGATGAATCATGAAGTGGCGCATGTTGTCTCGATGGATAAATCCGCGGGCCGCGATGATTTTTTTCGCACGCTTTTTCTCGGCAAAGTTTACCCCGAAGCTGCGCATCCCGTGTCGATGCTCTACAGCTATTTGACCAATCCCCGCCGCTATTCGCCGCGCTGGTTTCATGAAGGCAGCGCGGTTTTCCTGGAAACCTGGATGGCCGGCGGGCTGGGGCGCGCGCTGTCTTCTTATTATGAAATGGTGTTTCGCACGATGGTGCGCGATGGCAGCTATTTTTATGATCTCGTGGGCTTGGAATCGGAAGGCACGGCCATCGACTTTCAGGTGGGCGCGAATTCGTATTTGTACGGCACGCGTTTCATCAGCTATGTGGCGCAGCAACATGGCCCGGAGAAGCTTTTGCAGTGGCTCGTGCGCTCCGACAGCAGCAAAGCTTACTATGCCCTGCAATTCAAAAACGTTTTTGGCCTCGGGCTTGATCAGGCCTGGGCGCAATGGATTCGCTGGGAACAGCAATTCCAACGCGCCAATCTTGATTCGTTGCGCCTTTATCCAATCACGCCTTACCGGCCGATCACACGCACCGCTTTAGGCTCGATCTCGCGCAGTTATTACGATCCGGCGGGGAACAAGCTTTATGCCGCGCTCAACTATCCCGGCGAAATTCCGCATCTTGCCGCGATCGACATCGCCACCGGCGCGCTGCGGAAAATAGGCGCGCTGCGCGGCGCTTCCACGTTCTTCGTCACTTCGCTGGCTTATGATCCTGCTGGTCAGCAGCTTTTTTTTGCTACAAAAAACAGTTCCTGGCGCGATCTTTATCAAATCGATGTGCCTACCGGGCGCAGCCGCTTGCTGATCAAAAATGCGCGCATCGGCGATCTCGCCTTCAATCAAGCGGATCAATCGCTGTGGGGACTGCGACACGATCTCGGCCTGGTTACCCTCGTTCGCATTCCTCCGCCTTACCGCGACTGGAATCAAATCGTGACCTTCCCCTACGGCCAGGAGATTTACGATCTCAATCTCTCGCCGGACGGCAAACTGCTGGCAGCCTCACACACCGAAGCCAGCGGCCGGCAGAAACTCATCAAAATGGAAACTGCGAAACTATTGGCGGGCGACAGCTCGTTTGCAGTATTGTATGATTTCGAATTCAGCTCGCCGGAGAGTTTTACTTTTTCGCGCGACGGCAAATATCTGTTCGGCTCTTCATACTATTCCGGCGTTTCAAACATCTATCGCTATGATTTTAGCCGCAGCGAAATGGAAATTGTCAGCAATGCGGAAACCGGATTTTTCCGGCCGGTTCCGGTTTCGGAGGATTCCCTGATCGCGATGTGTTACACCGGCAAAGGCTTTTTGCCGGTGATGCTGCCGAACCGCAAGCCCGACTACGTCAATGCCATTCAGTTTCTCGGCAATGAAGTCATCCAGCGCCATCCGGAGTTTGAGAATTGGAAAATTCCGCCGCCCACCGGCATCGTGCTCGATTCAATGCACACCACGACGCAACCGTACAGCATGCTCGCACAGACAAAATTATCTTCCGTCTATCCGATCATCGAAGGCTACAAAGATTATACAGCTCTCGGTGTGCGCATGCGTTTTGACAATCCGATTAGGCTCAGCGAGTTGAGCCTGACGGCTTCGGTGACTCCGCAAAAAAACGTGCCCGATGCCGAGCGTCTTCATCTCGGATTGGATTTCCGATATTGGCAATTCAACTTTCAGGCGCGGTATAACGGCGGCAATTTTTATGATTTGTTCGGCCCGACGAAGCGCAGCCGCAAAGGTTATTCGGCGGCGCTGCACTACCAAAAATATTTGAGCTTCGACGAATCCTCCACCGGCTCCTACTCTTCTAATTATCATCTCGAATTGGCCGGCTATGGCGGTTTGGAAAAACTGCCGCAGTTTCAAAACGTCGCGGCTTCGTTCGACAAGGCGTTTTACTTCAACGCCGGTTACAATCATCAAGCGTTGGCCAAACCGCTGGGCGCGCTCGAATTCGAGAAAGGCTGGCGCTGGCAGCTTCATTCCGAAAACAGCCTGATCAACGGCAAGCTGCTGCCGCATCTTTATACCAATTTCGATTACGGCATGCTGCTGCCGATTGCGCATTCGTCGCTGTGGCTGCGCAGCGCCGCGGGCTACGCGCGGGGCGAGCGCGAGAACCCGTTTGCGAATTTTTATTTCGGCGGCTTCGGCAACAATTGGATTGATCATCTGGCGTATCAGCGCTTTCGCGAATACGAAAGCTTTGCGGGCGTGGAAATCAACGATATCGGCGGGACGAATTTCGGCAAGGCGATGCTGGAATGGACGCTGCCGCCGCTGCGCTTTCGGCGACTGGGTATACCCACGTTTTACTGCCGCTGGGCGCGGCTGGCGTTGTTTTCCAGCGGCATCGTCACCAATCTCGACAGCGCCCCGCAGCGCCGCAAAGTTGCCAATCTCGGCGGGCAGATCGACTTCAATCTCGTGCTGTTTTCAAATTTGAATTCGACGTTTTCGCTGGGTTATGCCGGTGCAGTCGAAGAAAACCGCCGGCTGAGGAGGGAGTTTATGATTTCGTTGAAGATTTTGTGATCTTGCCAGTTATCTTCACGTGGATGGATAATGGGGATTCATTGCAACGGCGATGCAAATCTATGGCTTTGCGGGTTGCGGCGATTTTGCCGCTTGCAGTATCTGTGCTGCGCGGTCGATGGCAGCCTGCCATTCGGCATCTACCAACGATTCGAGTTCCTTTTGATCCGCTGGATCGAGTCGTGTTCCAGCTTCATGAAAACGTTCCATCAACTCCTGCAGCCGTGCCTGCTGGCCGCTGGTGAAAAAAGCATCGGGACGAAAACGCTGGACGATAACGACGGTACCGTTGCCGTCCGTTTGACTCGCTGCCACAACCCGTTCCAGAGCATCTAAAGCAGAGCCTGGTGTGGCGCCGGTCGCTTGCCATTCGCGGCAACGGGCGCGATAGATGGCCCGTTCCGTTTGAGCTGATTCTTGAATAATTTCGATAGTGCTTATGGTTCAACTCAAGATTCGTTTATTAGGGTTCGTCCTTCGAGAGATGCTGAATTCTCAGTTTTATTCAATGGTCATTGTTAAAGGTTTTCGAGCGCGGTTGGTGCAGGATCGACAAGCACGGATGAGCCATTGCGATCCAACTCGTCCGCCGGCATGACCATCACATGATAGCCGTAATCAAGCAAAATATTCATTGCCTTTTCGGAATTGAATTCCATCAGCGCATTTTGACGCGCTTCATCCTGCGGCCAGGTTACATTGATCCACAGGGTATTGCCATTTTCGGGGCTGGGAGCAACATTTACAAGCTGAACTTCCGGGAAATGCTGCTGAATGTCTGCCAAGAGCTGGAGAATTAATTCTTTTTGTTTGAGGTTGATCATGATGGTATCTCCTGTTGGATTGCAGCAATGAACTCCTGCAATTTTTGCATCTGCCGATTCGCTTGCGCCTGGCTAATTGAAATTGCTTTGTAGTCTGCAATCGCACGCAGAAAACTGGCATCGTATAAATATGATCTGAATTTACTTTGGAAAATTTTCCGGCGATTGATCAATTCATTTGCAAACAGCGACTGTATCTGCGCATGATCGAGGTGTTTTCGATGTTCAAAAATGAAACCTTGCGCCAAGAGAATCGCCACAGCGGCTTGGAACATCGCATAGTAAGCGCGTGCGGCGCAGGCGATGTACAAACCGTGACTGCGGCACAACTGCGCGGCTTCTTGATTTTCACGGGCTTTTGTCAAGAAAACGGCGAATTCCAAAGCAGCCTCCCCGAGGTTTTAAGCGTGGAGATTGATATTTCCCATAAAAATGATGCCGGCAATGAAAGGCAGCATTTTGTTTTGGCAATATAAAAAAGCATGCTTCAAAACGCAAGGCAGGTTTCGCAGCACAACCCGCAATCCAAAAAATTATCGTCATCCTTTCCTTGAACAACTCTTATGCGAAAGCTCATTCTCCTCCTCCTGCTTGCCGGCCGGTTTCCTCCGGACGCGCAGGCGCAAAACAGCGAGCTGGGATTGCCCTTCATCCGCAATTACAGCCCCAAGGAATATCGCGCCGACATCCAGAATTGGGCCATCGTGCAAGACGATCGCGGCGTGATGCATTTCGGCAACAATCTCGGCGTGTTGGAATATGACGGGGTCGCCTGGCGGCTGCTGCGCCTGCCCAACAAAAGTTATGTGCGCTCGCTGGCGAAAGACGCCAACGGCCGGGTTTATGTCGGCGGCGTGGGCGATTTCGGTTATCTGGCTTCGGATTCGATTCACGGCAGCGCATTCGTTTCGCTGCTCCCGCATGTGCCAGAAGCCGAGCGCGGCTTCGCCGATGTCTGGGGTATTTATGCCACGGCTTCCGGCGTGTATTTCAGAACCGCGAGCCATCTGTTCCGCTGGTCAGAAGATTCCCGTCAAATAAAATTTTGGAAAGCGGCCACCTCCTTTCACGGCTCGTTTGAAATCAATGAAACGCTGTATTTGCGCCAATGGGAAATCGGTTTGCTCAAGCTGGAGGCGGATTCACTCGTCCTGATGCCCGGCGGTGCGCAATTTGCCGACGAACGGGTTTATGTCATGCTGCCGTTCCCGGGAGATGATCAAAAAATTCTGGTGGGCACGCGCACACAGGGCATGTTCATATTCGATGGCGTCTCGTTTCGGCCGTTTAAAACCGCAGCCGATGAGTTCGTAAAAGCCAATCTGCTTTATCAGCCCGGTGCTCTATTGCAAAACGGCAGCATGGTTTTGGGAACGCTTCTCGGCGGCGCAGTTATTCTCGATAAAGAGGGGCGCTTGCTGCAAAAAATCGATATGACTGCGGGCTTGCTGGACAATTCGGTTTTATGCGTCTATCCCGATCGCGCCGGCGCCTTGTGGCTGGGGCTGGGCAATGGCATCGCGCGCGTGGAGACCGGCGCAACGCTGACGCTTTATGACGCGCGGCGAGGCCTGTCCGGCAACGTCTATCGCATACATCGCCATCAAGGAATCTTGTATGCCGCCGGCAATGTTGGCGTGTTTTATTTGGATGCGCCCACCTCCGCATTCAAACCCGTGACTGGCATCGCCAACCTGAGTTTGGGATTTCTTTCCGCGGGTGAACAATTGCTGGCGGCAACGGTTGACGGCGTTTATCGCATTCAGCAAGAGCGCGCCTTCCCGGTGAGGCTCTCCGCTCAAAAAGATTTTGAGTCAAACGTTCTGTGCCGCTCGCGAATCGATAGTACCCGCGTCTTCGTCGGGCTGTTCAACGGCCTGGCGTCGCTGCGATTTTCACAAGGCCAATGGCTGGAGGAAGGCAAGCTGCCCAACCTTCAAGAAGAAGTTCGTACGATCGTCTCACTGGAAAATGGCGGATTGTGGCTGGGCACTTCGGCGCAAGGCGTTTTACGTGTGACATTCGATTACAATGCCAGCGAACAACTCTTTGTACACAGCGCGCGGGTGCAGCGTTTCGGCACAGCGCACGGCTTGCCGGAAGGCGGCGCCGCGGTTTGGGAGGTTGCCGGCACGCCTTATTTTGTTTCGCCCAACGGCGTCTTTCGCTTTGACGCGCAGAACAATCGTTTCATCGCGGATTCAACGTTTCAAATCGTAAGCTCGTTGGGATCCGTCGATGCGTTCACGTTGCGGCAAGATAACCGTGGTCGGGTTTGGGTGTGCTTTGGACGGGAGCCGGCCATGGGAACGCCCCGGCCTGACAGCTCCTACCATTGGTTGCAAGCGCCTTTTGTGCGTTTCGCCGACGAGGTGATTCAAACGATTTATCCGGAAAATGACGGTGTGGTGTGGTTCGGCAGCGCTTATGGCGCCATTCGCTATGATTCCAGGCAACCGCCGGATTATGCCGAGAATTATACCACGCTCATCCGGCGGGTGATCGTAGGAAGAGATTCTGTGGTTTATGTTGGCGGACATGAAACCCAAAACCGGCAGCCGCTCGCGGCGAGCATAACATATAATGACAATGCCGTGCGCTTCGAATTTGCCGCACCCACATTCGCACAAGAAGAACGAAATCAGTACCAAACGTTTCTGGAAAATTTCGACCAGGCCTGGGCGCCGTGGAGCGCGGAGCATGTCAAAGAATACACCAACCTGCCGCCGGGAGAATATCGTTTTCGCGTCAAAGCGAAAAACAGCCATGGCCACGAAAGCGCTGCGGCAGAATTTGCCTTTGCCGTTCTGCCGCCGTGGTATCGCACCTGGTGGGCCTATGCCGGTTACGCCTTGTTACTCGGTATGCTGATTTTTGCCGCTGACCGCTTGCAGCGCCGGCGTTTGCTGCGCAAAGAGCGGGCGCGCGCCCATCTGCGCGAAGTGGAACTGCGCGCAGAATCCGCCGAGGCTTTGGCAAAAGCTGAAAGCGAACGCAAAAAAAACATCGAGCTGCTGAGCGAGATGGGCAAGCAAATTACCGCCTCGCTGGATAGCGACATTATCTTTCACAAATTATATGAACATGTCAATCAATTGGCCGATGCCACCATCTTCGGCGTCGGCATCTATCATCCGGAACAACGGCAAATCGAATACCGCCTCGCCCTGGCCAAGGGGAAGCGTTATGCCCCCTACACGCGCGATACGCGCAACAAAAACCAGTTTCCGGTGTGGTGCATCGAGCATCGTCAGCCGGTGTTTATCAATGACGTTCAGCAGGAATACCAGCGCTATATCGCGGAATTCAAAGATCCCCAGCGAATCTTGGAAGACGGCAGCCGGCCGGAAACGCCGCAATCATTGATCTACTTGCCGCTCGTTTCTCAGGAAAGAGTCCTGGGCATCATCACCATTCAGAGTTTTCAGAAGAATGCCTATACCCCCTTTCATCTCAACCTGATGCAAAACCTGGCGGCTTACACCAGCATCGCGCTCGACAACGCCGATGCCTACCGCCGCCTCGATGCCACGTTGCAGCATCTCAAAGCCACACAACAACAACTGGTCACACAGGAGAAGCTGGCCTCACTCGGCGCCTTGACCGCCGGCATTGCGCATGAAATTAAGAATCCGCTGAACTTTGTGAACAACTTTGCTTCGCTGTTGGTGGAATTGGCCGAAGAACTGCGTGACGAACTTGCCCCGGAACAACATGCGTTGAGCGCAGAAAAACGCGCGGCGCTCGACGAAATTCTCGCGAGCGTGCAGCAAAACTCTCAGAAGATCGTGGAACACGGAAAGCGTGCCGACAGCATCGTGCGCAGCATGTTGCAGCTCTCCCGCGGCAAGGCCGGCGAACGCGAGCCGGCCGATATCAATGCCTTGCTGGACGAAGCCCTTAATCTCACCTACCACGGCCTGCGCGCGCGCGATACTTCCTTCAATATTCGCATCGAAAAACAATACGATGACGCCATCGGCAAAATCGAAGTGGTGCCGCAGGATTTGCAGCGCGTTTTTCTGAACCTCATCAACAACGGCTGTTATGCCGTGCATCAAAAAAAACTGGCGGGCGCGGGCAATTTTTCCCCCACCATCTCTTTACAAACGCGATTGCTCGGTGATCACGTGGAAATCCGCATCCGTGACAACGGCAACGGCATCCCACCAGACATTCGCGAGAAAATTTTCAATCCGTTTTTCACCACGAAACCAACGGGGCAGGGAACGGGCTTGGGGTTATCGATCAGTCACGATATTATTGTGCAGGAGCATCGCGGGGAGATTAAAGTGGAAACCGAGGAAGGCAAGTTCACGGAGCTTGTGGTGCGGCTGCCGAAGAACGCCTAGTGCAGAGAGCGGAGCGCATAGCGTAATTCCGTCGGCAAGGAATGCTCATAGTGTACCGTAGGAAAGAAAACCAAAAGCGCGCGCGAGCCGCAGAGGCTTCGCAAGGAAAAACTTTGCGGGTTCTTTGCGTCTTCGTCCCGCCCGGGCGGGATGAATCCTTTTGACGGCAAATCAAATTTTGAAAAACTCTCACTCAGAGAACCGCCATGAAAAAACTCTTGTTTCTCCTCATTATCGCCATTTTCGCGGGTTTGATGAATCTCGAATCAGTGCAGGCGCAAACCCCAAGCTCTAGGCCCTCCGCCATTAGCTCAACCCGCAACGAAGTTGGCCGGCCGCTCATCACCACCTACCGCTCGAGTGAAATCGGCTCGGACCTGCAAAGCTGGGCATTCGCGCAGGATAAACGCGGGGTGATGTATATCGGCACAGCGCCGGGCGTGCTGGAATTTGACGGCGCCTCCTGGCGCAAGATCCCGGTGGCCAACAAGACTTTCGCCCGCTCGCTGGCGATTGATGGCAATGGCAGAATCTATGTTGGCGCCAGCGCAGAGTTCGGATACCTCGCACCGGATAGCGTGGGTGAATTGCAGTATGTCTCCCTGCTCCCGCAAGTGAGCGAAGCGCAACGGAGCTTCAATTACGTCTGGACGACGATCGTCACCCCGCAGGGCATTTATTTTCAAACGCGCGAGCGCATTTTTCGATTTACGCCACTGGAACATAATGCCGGGGATGAGAAGTGGCAGGTGAAAGTGTGGGAACCGCAGGGCGCTTTCGGTTATGCCTTTTGGCGCAACGGTACGTATTACGTGCAACAGAACGACGTCGGCCTCATGAAAATGGTGGATGATTCATTGCACTTGTTGCCGGGCGGGGAACAATTCCGCGACGACCGACTGCAAGTGATGCTGCCTTTTGCCAACGAGGGTGAGAAAGGCGGAGCGGAAAAATATCTCGTGGGCACGTTCAACCGTGGGTTGTTTCTGTTTGATGGAAAATCTTTCCGTCCATTCAAAACGGAAATCGACGATTTCTTGCGCAACAGCACACTTTATGACGCCACCGTCTTGCCAAACGGCAATTATGGATTAGGCACCCTCAATGGTGGGTTCGTGATGATGGATCGGCAGGGCCGGGCACTGCAATATCTGAATACCGGCATTGGTTTGCCCAGCAATACGATCACCGCGGTATTTGCCGACCGCCAAGGAACGGTGTGGCTGGCCCCGGAAGGCGGCATCACCGTCATGGAAACACCCTCGCCGCTTTCACTCTTCGATGCGGCTTCCGGATTGCTGGGAGGAGTTTACTTCATGCTCCGGCACCAGGGTACACTATATGTCGGCGGAGCCAACGGCGTATTTTACTTGGATGCCACCAGTGCGACGTTCAAACCGGTGACCGGTTTGGAGGCCGGTAATCCCCAGGCATTTCATCTTCTCGCCGTGGGCGATGAATTGCTGGCAGGCGTCAGCGGACTTTACCGTATTGAGGGCAGCCGGGCCTCATTGATTATCAAAAACGTCGGACTTTCTTTTTCCCCGCAATGGCTGCATCGCTCCAAGCTCGACAGCAACCGGATTTTTGTGGCACTCCCCAATGGTCTGGGGGCGATTCGCCGGGATCCCAGCAAGTCGGTTGATTGGAAATTTGAGGCCAAAATCCCTGGAATCAATTTATACATTTCTATTGTTGTCGAGCCGCAGCCGGGTGAATTATGGCTCGGCACGGGCAACAGTGGCGTGTTTCGGGTTCGTTTCAAAGGCGCATCGCTGGAAAACCCGCAGATCGACCACTTCGACAGCCGGCAGGGATTATCCAATGACGGCGGCGTGCTGGTTGATATGGTCGCCGGCCGGCCGGTGTTTGTCACGACCGATGACGTGTTCCGCTTTGATGAATTCCGCCAGCGGTTTGAGCCGGATTCGCTGTTACGGGTGGTGAGCTTCAATAATACCGGCAGTGCCAGCGGAGTGCGCGAAGACCACCACGGCAACATCTGGGTCAACTTCGGCCGGGAAACCGCGATGTTGAGGCGACAGTCGGATGGTTCTTATCATGCCGAGAAAACTGCGTTCTTGCGCTTTGTTGATATGGCTGTTTCTCACATCTATCCGGATGAAGACGGCATCGTGTGGTTTGGCAGCACGGAGAGATTGTTGCGCTACGATCCCACGATCCAAAAGAATTACACCGCAGAATATCCCGCTCTTATCCGCCGCGTGACGGTTGGAGAAGATTCATTGATTTATGGCGGCGCCCCGGTAGAGACGTTCCGGCGGAACGTCTCCACATTGTCATATGCCCACAACGCCCTGCGTTTCGAATTCGCCGCGACCAGTTACGACAACCCGAGAGAGACCCAATACCAATCCATGCTGGAGGGGTTTGACAACCACTGGTCCAACTGGAGCAAAGAGAACAAACGCGACTACACCAACCTGCCGGCTGGGGATTATCGTTTCCGGGTGAAGGCAAAGAATATCTATCAACACGAGAGCCGTGAAGCGGTGTATGAATTTAAGATTCTGCCGCCGTGGTATCGCACC
>SZPB01000095.1 GCA_030263535.1 Cytophagia bacterium CHB2 | reverse complement strand
TGATAAAGTTGTCAAAGCTGTCTTTGTTCTTCGAATCGTGCTGGCGGCGCTCGCGCAGCTCGTACAAAGCCTCCTGAAAAAGATTTTGCTGGCACAAGACACGCGCCAATTTGAAAACGATGTTGGTTTTCAGCTTATCGTCGGAGGCGCTGACTTTGGCCTGACGCAGCGCTTCTGCGCTCGCGTTTAAATCCCCTGCGCCAAAATGGGAATTCGACAGCTCAAATAAGATTTTGGCTTTGAGATCGCCTTTGCTTTTTCCTGATTCGATCCGAGAAGCTCTGCGAAGATAGCCCTGGGCGCGGGCAAAATCTTTTTGATTGTTATAAGCATAGCCGATCGCAAATAGCGCTTCGGTAAACGTCGAATCGAGCGCCAGGGCTTTTTCATAAGCCGCGATGGCTTTTTGCGGATCTTTTTCGCTAACGCCGGTATTATACCAGCGTATGGCGTCCTGATTTCTCACCTGCGCCACGGCGGCGAAGGCCCCCAGGCAAAAAAGCGCAAAGGCGGTTGTGCGTACACGGATGATCGATTGCATGGTTTCACCTCGTCGAAGAGTGGTGAGGGTTTGGTGCTTTTTAGTCAGACGCAAAAATGCCATGCGCAGCGCGCTGGACGCCGTCATTTATCTGCCATTCTTGCTGCGCGTCATCTGTTCTGTTTTGCGATATTCCGCCTGCAAGGCGTCTTCAAAGACTTTGATCGCTTCAGCATCAATTCTGCCTTGCGAGAGATAGGTTTGCGCCACGGCGGCATTGATCTCATCCCGATTGGCGGTGAGGAGATTCAATTGCAGAATGGTTTTGAAAACTTTCAACGCCTGTTCATCGCGGCGGCCGGTCATTAAATAAATATCGGCGAGAACAGGATAAAGCTTCAGCCGCCCCGGCTTTTGCTGCAGCATTCGTTCATAAATCTGCGCCGCGCTTTGATAGTCGCCGCGCAGCAACGAAACACGCGCGCGCACCGTAGGCGAGAATGTGACGAAACCGATCAGGGGCAGTACGATCACCGCCGCCAGAACGCCGCCAATCATTAATACGGAATGTCCGGGGCCGGCTTCTTTGAAGGGCACGCTCACGGAGCTGATTTGCAGGTTGGTGCGCGCTTGCGCCAGGAGATCGACCAAATTGGCGTCCTCCGGCGAAGCCGCCTGCAGTTTCTCCAAAATCGTGACGGCCTGCGCCCAATCCTCTTGTTGAATCGCTGCCAGCGCATTTTGATAAAGTGAATCAGCCACCGGCGCTGCCGCAGCAGACATCTCCGCGAATGCCTTGCCTTGTTTTTGAATCTGCTCTTCCACTTCCACTAACAGGCTTGCGATATCGCGATAGTCCTGGTTGATTTTGTGTACCTTCTCAAACGCCGCCAATGCGCTGGTGAGGTCACCCTGGCCCATGGCCGCAACGCCCTCGGCATAAAAGCGCGCTACCACGGTTTCAGAGCTTTCACGATCCAGGCCGCGCTGCGCCTCGTTCCGGCGCCTGCGCGCATCGCGAAACTCGCGATCCGCCTGCAAAATGTTTTCGAAAATGATGAGGGCGCGCGCCCAATCTTTCGCCTTGAGCGCGGACATTCCGAGAATGTATTGTTCTTCTAATTTTTTCTGTGCGCGGATTTTGTCGTTTTGCTGCCGTAATTCCTGCACCCGGCTGCGCGCATCTTTGTAAACGCCGGCCTGCAAGAGCAGCTTCTCATAAGCCGCAATCGCCAGCTCGAGGTTGCCGGCCGTTTCGTATTTCCTGGCTTCTTCATACAGCGAATTAAACACCGCTTTGTTCGCATCAACCTTTTGCTGCGAATCCAACCTCTCCAATTGCACCGCAACGTCTTTGAAGTTGGGATCTTGCTGGAGGATTTCTTCAAACAGCACGCGCGCGTCCGCAAGCTTGCCGGTTTGTTTTGCCTGCGTAGCTTTCTCGTACAATGTCTGCATTTGCTGCTCGTTTTGAATCGTCAACATCAGCGTCGCGAATTTGCCGCGGTTTTCTGCAACGCGATTCATGCCGGCGCGCAGCTCCGTCAAGGCTTCGGCATAACGCTGCTGCTGGTGCAGCAGGCGCCCCAACTCGAAAGAAATCATGCTGGCAATGCGGTCCTCGTCGACGGCATTTTGGGCTTTGCGCAGGCCGGCCTCCGCCTCTTGCAGTTTCCCGGTTTTGGCGTAAGTGGTGGAAAGCTCGTAAAGAATGCGAACATTCAAATCTTTCGGTGTTTTTTCAGTTTTGGCATTGTTGGCCTTAAGAAGAAACTGCTCGGCTTGGGCATAATCCTGTTGTGATTTATAAACCATCCCGAGATTGTATAGCGCCTCGACAAAAAGCGGGTCAAGTTCGATGGCGCGTTCATATGCTTGAATTTTTCGCGCGGCCTCTTTTGCGGAGACGCCCGCCGTGAACCATTGCAGCGCCTCGGCCTTCTGCGACCAGGCTTCCGGAACGCCTGCGCACAGGATATAAGCAACCAGCATGAGTACACACGCATTCAGCTTTCTCATTACTCACCTCGTCAAACGATGTTTTGCAAAATAATCAGCCAATTTGCCGCACTCCGGCGCTAACACGTTGCAGTGGTGTAACATATCGCCCAGTTACGCCGGGCGCTGATTCGCGGTTTCATATGAAGATGCAAACCGTTACAGTTAGAGGCGACCGGCAAACGTTTATGAACAATCGCCTCAGTCAACGCGCAAAATTTCACGCACCGAGTCGTCCAAATTGTTTGCGGCAATATATCCGATGGCATAGGCGTGACGGCTGACCATTTTTTTCACCTCAGCGTCCGAAGACGCCTTCAGCGGCGCGGAAGCCTGGCCAGACAATAACAGCTTGAGCCATTGCTTATGTACCTGCATATGAGACTTTCCCAGCACGGCTTTGTAAAATTTAACGCCGATATCTGTTTCGGGCTGATCGATGATCTGAATTTTGCCGCCGTCTTTCCATTTGAGTTTGACGCCGGCAAAGATCTTTTTGACCTCGGCCTTCGTCATCTTGTCCATCGTCACTTTGGAATTCTTTGCCACCACGATGCTGATCTGCGCCGTGGCTGAAGGCGCGACCCAGCAACTCATCCCCAACGCAAAAAAACACCACAATACAAGTCTTCTATAACTTCGTACACACAACATATTCGTCTCCGGGAGGTATGTTCGAATCCCTCTGGTTGACACAGCCGGCTGGCGGCGTTTGCGTCTCTTAGAATAATTGCCCAAAAACATATGAGACATCGAGGCGCAAATCATAATACCTGACCGTCGCACCGTGGAATTTTTGGAAGTGAGAGCTGCCGTCAAGCTTGACCGCCACTTGCGGAATCGGGCGAAACACCAGGCCGAGGGTGGCTTTGCTGAATTTGCCGTCATCCGCCACGCCGGCTTCATTGTCGCCGCCGAAATCCTTGTTGGCAATGGTTTCGGGGTTGCTGTAGTAATCCCACTGCACGTAAGGTCCGAATTCCCCGATCGCGCTTTCAAGCGAATAACCGGCGCGCAGGTACCAGGTATGGATACTGTATTTTGCCGAGGTTGCCACATTGTTCTCCGTCGCGCCCAGGCCGGGATTCCGGAGAAATCTCGCAAGCTGATTGGCATTGATCGCAACATTGTTGATAACCGCCAGGATCGCAGCCGGATCACGCAGCGCATTGTGTTTGGCGCGCCAATACTCGGCCTGCACCGTCAAATTTTTTATTCGCGTTTCGGCATAGCCGCCGAGGATGGAGAATTTATCGGCAACCATCCAGGGCAGCACGCCGCTTTGGGGCGCGCCGTTGCCGACGCCCAGAGTGGAATTGGTTTGCCCGCCGGAGGTGTAACCCGAAGTGCCCAACACCAACTCGCCGCCGCCGAGTTTGTAGTTTACATCATACCCGAGAGGAAACGTGTTTTTAAACGGATCGCCTTCCCCATTATCCGTGCTGGCGCTGTAATTCAAAACGCCGGGACCGGCGTCCATCGCGCCGTATACCATAAAAGCCGTCGTGCGGGAGATCAGCAAATGATCGCTGTCAAACAATTCCGGCGGCTCAATGCCATAATAAGAAGGCACGGCATCCAGGATTTCATTATAAAGGCCGAAACGGCGATAGATTTTTCCCAGGCGCAAATTCAGCCAGGAGGAAAACGTGTATTCACCCCAAAAATTTTGCACTCGGATTTCTTCGGCGCCGGAACCATTGAGATTGATAAAGATTTTGAAGCGCTGATGAAGCTGATGCTCCAGCATGATGTTGAAGAACGGGTAAGTAAATTCGGCCGGCGCATCTGTTTTTATCGTTTGTCCGTTTTCCGCACTCGGCTCATCCAGGACTTTCTCAAAGCGCGTGGAGAAGTAGCCAAAGATGCTCAGATTTTTCAAAGCATAGTTGGTGGCCGAAACTTCACCGAAGGTAAATTGCTCTTCTGGGGTGGCGCTGGTTGGCGATGCGGCGGCTGTCGAGGCCTCACGTTGCAGCGAATTGGATGGGGTGGCGGCCATTGCGGTGATGCTATAGGTGGCTTGAATGCCATCTTGAATTGGAATCTGAACTCCATTTAATCCCAGGGTTGTGGCGCTACAATCCGAGATGATAATTTTCTCCAACACCGACTGGCCTTGTTCGAATTCAATGGGTTTGCGGCAATAACGGATGATGCATTGCTCTAAATGCGATTCGGCTTCGATGCCATTGGCGAACACCAGTCCAATCCAATCATTGGAGGAGGGGGACTGATTGCGCGGCCGATCTTCCCCGAATTCATTATCGCTGATGGAGGTGAAAACGATGCGCGCTGTCAGGCTGCCAACTGCGCGCATAGTACCATGGACGCGCAGGGAGTAAGGTCCGGCAAATTTCACAATGACGCCCGGCTCGATAGTCAAGCTTGCTCCTGCTGGCACGGATATGTCACCCGTCACAATGTATGGACTGCCAGCCAGATTCCAGACGCCGGATTGCTCGCCGCGTACATCTGTACCTCGGGCTTGCGCAGAAGTCATCAGAAGGATACCAAAAACCAGGGCTCCGAGAGATTTTAGAATCATCGGACAGTCCCGCGGCGCTTTCATACACGTCTCCTCAAAAAATAAACAGGCTACAGTGCTCTCTTCGTTAACAAATCTTAAAATAGCATCGTTGTAGAGGAGAGCATTGGAAGATAAATCCAAAGCTTGAAGGGCTTTTGAATTGATTGGACGAAACCAATCCGGGGTTGGATAAAAAACTCTAGCTGTCGAGTGCAGGAATCCACTCGCCAGCCTTACAAGCATTTCTATAATTTTGACATCGAGTCCTGATGCCAGAATCGGCGGAGAGAAAAAGTGTAACGTTGTACCCGCTGAAATAACGCTTTTGCTCTCAACCATACACCGTAAAGGCAAAAACTGCGGAAAGCGTGAGCAGATCAGGAGGTTGGTTGAATAAGAGAGAAGAAAGAACAGCAGGTCAAGCTGGGTAATGAGGTGATTTTGGCGAATGAAGCACTGGCATCGCTCCGGAAAGTCCTGCAAAAAGGGCGCTTTGCAATAGCGTGGGAGTTTTCTATATTTTTGCATCTGCGAACCAGCAGTGATGCGAGGGTTTGCTGACAGCGTTCCGGTTGAACCGTCGCGGAAAGAAACAAAGCGTCTCCCGGCGTTGCGTCTAAATAATGATTCATTTTATCATGGAGGTATGATGAGTCCCTGGCCTTACAGTTTGGCTTATGTCGTTCCGCTGAGCGTGATCCTCGGGCATTGGCTTGGCGGGGTTTTCTATTATCTGACGCCGATGATTACCTTCGGGCTGATCCCTTTGCTGGATTTGATGATCGGCTCTGACCGGACCAACCTCAACGCGGAAGCATTGGAGCGTTTGTCAGAAAAGTTCGGGTTTCGTGTGATCACATTTCTCTACGTGCCGCTGCAAATCAGTTTGGTGATTTGGGGCGCGCACGTAGTAACCCATGAGGCGTTAACCGGATTCGAACTTACCGGTTTTGTCCTTTCGATCGGGATTACCACGGGCGGCGTTGGCATCACGGTGGCGCATGAGTTGTTTCACAAGAAAAATGCTTTTGAGAAAGCTTTGGGACACGTGTTGCTCATGACGGTGAGCTACATGCATTTTTATATCGAACATCTCATCGGCCATCACGTTCATGTTGCCACGCCGCGCGACCCGGCCACCGCCCGCAGAGGTGAGTCGCTGTACGCCTTTTATGTTCGCACGGTGAGCCGTAGCTGGCTTGACGCCTGGAGAATAGAAAAGCAGCGTTTGCAGCACCGGGGATATTCACATTGGGGGTATCACAATCGCATGCTGTGGTTTGTGGCTTTGCCGGTAATGTTTGCCGCAATGCTGGGAAGTTTATTCGGCTGGCAGGCTGTTTTTTATTTTTTTGTGCAAAGCGCCGTCGGGTTTACGTTACTGGAAATTGTGAATTATCTCGAGCATTACGGTTTGCAACGACGCGAGCTTGCCTCCGGTCGCTATGAGAAAGTGAATCTGGCGCATGCCTGGAACGCCGACCAACGCGTCACGAACTATTTTCTCTTCAAGCTGCAACGCCATGCCGATCACCATGTGCATCCGCTGCGGCGTTATCAAACCTTGCGCCATTTCGAGGAAAGCCCGCAACTCCCCACGGGCTATCCCGGCATGATGCTGCTCGCCCTGGCGCCGCCGCTCTGGCGAAGGGTCATGCATCCGAGACTCGATCACTTTCAGCAGCAGGCCAGCGCAACGCCCATTCTCAAAGACTGATGCGCGAGGGTGCATGCCAATTCGTGTCTGTCCGGAAATGCGATTTATAGAACCTGAATTTTGCACGATGGTTGTCAGTCGTTTAAGCTCGACTGCCGGCCGCTCACAACTCCGCGAGGAGTGCAATGTTTATAGAAACGGCGTGCTGGAACGGCCCTCAACTCCGTAAGGAGTGACATGTAGATTTCATCGACGTGGCGCAGGCTTTATCGTGAAAACCAAATATGACACTCCTTTCGGAGTTTGCAGAAACGGCGTGTGCGCATGACTATAACCATTTCACTCCTTCGGAGTTGCCGCCTAGCTCTCGTGCAAAATTTTTTGTGCCTAACCCAACTGGTAAATGGGCATCCTGATCAAACCCGCATGCATCGCGGATTCGGTCAAACTTTAAGGTAGAAAAAGCCTTGGCAACAGCTTGGCCGTGCATGAAGAGTTTCAGGGATTCTTGATATGCAAGAGTCGCCCGGCCCGGTCAAGCCGGGATCGAAGCCTTTTGGCGCGAACCCTAACTGTGGCTCAATGTTGCAGGCCGGTGTTCCGCGTGCGGCGGCGCGCCGATCTGCGGCGCCACCAACTCTTTGGCATGCTGCAAAGCTTTGTCAATGTGCCGATAGACATTATTCCGCCCAATTTTTTCGAGCAAGCCGGTGCGGCGCAATGCCATCAGCGGCTGGCGGCGTATGCCGGAGAGGATGAGCACCGTGCCGTCTTTCTTGGTTTTCTCGAAAACATCTTCAAGCGCGCGTAAGCCGGTCGCATCAACGGCCGGCACCTGGCGCATGCGCAGAATCAAAACCTTGGGCGGCTTCTCCACCAGGCGCATTGTGTCTTTGAATTTGTCCGTCGCGCCAAAGAAAAACGGCCCGTTGATCTCAAAGATTTCCACGCCTGCGGGCACTTGGCGTTTCGAAATAGCCAGGGGATCGGCCAGATCGCGCTCGGCATCGGTTAGGGTGTCGTCTTGCAACGAATCCGCAGTAATAAAGCCGACTTCCGTTACGCTCGCCATGCGGCGCATAAAGAGAAAGGCCGCCAACACCATACCGACTTGAATCGCGACCGTCAAATCGATCAACACCGTGAGCAAGAACGTTGTCAGCAATACCGCAACATCACTAACCGGGCTGCGAAAGAGCTTGATGAATAAATGCCACTCACTCATGTTATAAGACACCATGATCAAAATTGCCGCAAGCGTGGCCATTGGAATCAACGCTGCCCATTTGCCGAAGAACAGCATGATGAGCAACAACGTGAGGGCGTGAATGATGCCGGCAATGGGTGTGCGCCCGCCATTTTTGACATTGGCGGCCGTGCGGGCAATCGCGCCCGTGGCTGGAATGCCGCCGAAAATCGGTGAAGCAATATTGGCAACTCCCTGCGCGATAAGTTCCATGTTCGAACGGTGGCGCGTGCCGAGCATGCCGTCTGCGACCACAGCGGAAAGCAACGATTCGATGGCGGCAAGCAGTGCGATCGTCACCGCCGGGTTGAACATTTTGACAATCAAATCCCACGACAGGTTGGGCACCTGCGGCGCCGGCAAAGAATTCGGAACCTCGCCGAACCGGCTGCCGATCGTCTCCACCGGCAACTGCAGCAGATGAACCAGCGCGGTTGACACGAGAATCGCGATCAGCGAGCCGGGCACGCGGCGCGTCACTTTTGGCCAGAAGATGATGATGGCTAACGACAACAAGCCGATGCCGAGAGCAGAAGAGTTAATCGCCGATATGTTTTCCGCATAAACAACAATCTTTTCGACAAACTCCGCGGGCATGGCGGCGATGGGCAGGCCGAGGAAATCTCGAATTTGGCCGGAGAAAATGATCAATGCGATGCCGGCCGTGAAGCCGATGGTGACGGGATAGGGAATGTATTTGATGATCGCGCCGAGTTTGGCAAAACCCATGATCATGATGAGAATGCCGGCAATGAAGGTGGCAACGACCAAGCCATCATAGCCGTGCTGTTGCACGATGCTGTAAACAATCACGATGAAGGCGCCGGTCGGCCCGCCGATTTGCACGCGGCTGCCGCTTAGCGCGGAGATCAGAAAGCCGGCAATGATCGCGGTGTACAAACCCTGCTCGGGCTTGACCCCCGAGGCAATAGCAAAGGCGATCGCTAAAGGCAATGCGATGATGCCGACAATAACGCCGGCTGTCAAATCCTGCATCAGTTGTTTGCGGGAATACCCCTCTTTGAGGACGGTGAAGAGTTTGGGAAGCAGCGGCGATGACATCTAAATCTCCTGAAATGGTTCATCCTGACAAGAAGCGGCAACGCGTGTTGCCGGAAAAAAACTGCCGAAAATAAGCAAAAAGAATTCTTTCTACTAAACAATTGTTAGGAATTTTTTGAAGCGATTACAAAAGATGTCATGGTATTTCTGCGGAAATTCTGCTTGTAGGGTAAAACTCTGCAAAATGCTTCGAGGCGTTGCGCGTTTCACACATCGAATAAAACTCTGAATGATTCTTAACCATGAAGACATAAAGGCACGAAGAAACAAAAGTCATGTCATCAAATTGTTCTTGGTGTCTTTGTATCTTTGGGGTGCTATAAATTAGTCGGGTTAATTGCCTCCACAGGGCCTCAGATTTCAGCATGCATGAAATTTGGGTATTGAGACCTTGAGTTTGTGAACCAATTCATCATTTGATAGATATGGCTGCAAGTTTAAAGCAAAGTCTAGTACGCGGTCAAAAATCTCATGCTGCACTGCCAGTCATTTTCGCTGGCCTTGCGGTGTTGCTTTTTTGCGGCTATTTTTTTGTTGATGATGCCGACATTCGCGTGCGGCGCTTGTTCATCTCTGCGCCGGCGTTTGTTGAAACATTGGCAGGAAAAAAGATCGTTCATCTTAGCGACATGCATTTTGATCGGCGCGGCGGCAAGATTGGCAACCGTATTTTAGAGATTCTCAATGACATTCAGCCCGATGTGATTCTGCTCACCGGTGATTATGTGAAATGGCATGGAGGCCGCGATGATTATGGCTACACGTTCGATTTTTTGAGCCGTTTGCAGGCGCCGCTCGGCGTCTATGCCGTAATGGGCGATGCAGATTATTCCTTCTCTCGCCTAAGCTGCATGTTTTGCCACCGCAGCGGTTCCGCCGATCCGCCTGATGTACACCGCGTTCGTTTTTTGCGCGATGATTTCGTCGATCTAACGTTCGGCGACAAAATATTGCGACTCGCCGGCATTGATTGCTGGCCGCGCCTGGAGCCGGATCTGGCGCTGACCGATTCCTTGATCGCGCGTGAGCATCCCACGATTTTGCTTTCTCACACGTCACTCGTCTACGCTCCGATCCCTGCGACGAGAAATGTTTTGGTGTTGAGCGGCGACACACATGGCGGCCAGATTCATTTGCCGGATTTCTTTTGGGAATGGACCAAACGCAAGCCTGATCCCGGCCATATTTATGGTTTTTTTCAAGAGGGGAGTAAAATGCTTTATGTCACCAGCGGCATCGGCACGACTGATATCCCCGTGCGTCTCGGCGTGCCGCCGGAAATCATCGTGTTTGAATTTGGCGAAAGAGCGAAATGAGTGCAATGATTCAAAACATACGAAGTAAAAAGAAATGGCGCCGCGTTGCAGTATTCGCGCTTGCGCTCGCGCCGGCGCTTATTTCATGTAAGCAAGAAAAACCTTTTTATTTCGATTTCGAACATGACGAAGAGCTGGATCGATTACGGTGGGAATGCCACGAACTGTATGCACTTGACTCCGATCACGTTATGCACGGCAGGAACAGCTTGCGCCTGGAGATATTTTCCGGAAAGTATCCGGGGCTGAAGATCAGCAAGTTTGACCCGGATTGGTCGAGTTTTCGCGTCTTGCACGCGGAGATTTATAATCCGCAAAACGACAGTTTGAGATTGCATATCCGAATCGATGACATGCGCGGCAATCAACCGTATGCCGATCGCTTCAACTCCCGCCTGCTGCTGCCGCCAGGGTGGACGCATTTTGCATTGCCGTTGGATTCGCTGATTACAAGCGGCACACGGCGAAAAATGAATCACGCCAGCATTGAAAAGATAGATTTCTTTATCTCGCATCCGGAGGAACCGGTGACGTTATTTTTTGATCATCTCAGGCTGGAGTAAAATGAGCGGCGGCGGTCAAGATGTGGCCTTAACAAAGGTGGGTTGCATGCGATGGCCAAGCCCTCGCGAAGCGTCAATGTCGAAGCTTACTGTTCATCCAACGCAAAACTCATCCCATCTGAAGCCGCCAGAACCTTAACGCCTGTTTCGTGCGCAAGTTGTTCCGCCAGCAGCCAGGGCTTGGCTTGCACCATCGACATGCCGAAATGCGTCAGAATTGCGGTTTCCGGTTTGATTGCCGAGATCAGGCGACGGGCATCTGCCAAACAAAGATGTTGAATCACATGTTCCTCGCGCTGTTTGACCAAAACAACGTTCAGCACCAATAGCTTCACGCCGGCGTACCAATCAATCAATTCAGGAAAAAATTCCGAATCAATCAAAAAGGCAATGCGCCCGATGCGGCTTTCAAATATAGCGCCATAGGTTTCGGTGCCGTGTTTGTGCCGTCCGGCAGTTTTGAATCTAAGGTTGTTGATCGAATAGGATGAAAAAGGCCGCAGCGTCTCGATGCGATCAATATAGTTTCTGACATAGCGCAACACCACCGGATCATCACCTTCCAAACATTCCTCCGGCGCGAACAGCACCCCGCGTTTCTGGCGCCCGCCGTCAGACATGGCCTCCATCATCACATTGACGTCGGTGGAATGATCGACGTGGCGATGGGTGAGCAGAATAGCATCGAGTTTGGTAGCATCGATTTTGGGCCGGCTGGCAGCGCAGCGCGCCAGCGTGCCCGGGCCGGGATCAATCATGATCGTTTGGCCATCGAGATGCAGCAGCGTTCCCGCGGAAGAACGTAATTGTTGAATCATGACGAAGCGCGCGCCTGCGGTACCGAGAAATTTGATGAAATTTGACATGAAATTTACCTGTAGAAAATTCGCTTCTCAACTCGCACGCGCTTGACAAGCCCGTTATTGCATTTCACACACCAGGAAATGCTCTTCGAACACCGATCCGATCAAAAGTCTGTTGCCGAACACCGCCGCAACACTTGAACCGGAAATCTTATGGCCGTGATCAAGAAAGATTTCATCGATCTTGGGCGGGTTTTTCTGCAAAGAAATCTTCAGCACTTGTGAGGGCGAGAGATTTTTGGCGTCGCGGGCATGCCGGGTGAATGCCAGCAATTGCGGATGTGCAGCGACCCAAAGATCGCCGTTCGCATCCACTTCGATATTATCCACGCCGGTGTCAAGATCAATATCGCCTAGAAATGTGAGTCCCCCGGTCTCCGGTTCACGATTATAGATTTTGATTT
This sequence comes from Cytophagia bacterium CHB2, assembly GCA_030263535.1. Classification (NCBI taxonomy): domain Bacteria; kingdom Pseudomonadati; phylum Bacteroidota; class Cytophagia; species Cytophagia bacterium CHB2. Next base: position 7,067 of record SZPB01000095.1, on the reverse strand, counting down.
TTCTGCCGACGCATGCCGCCACGAAGAGCTGCTTGTCGTCGCGGCTCAGGTTAATGCCGTTGGCGTAAGCAATGTTTTGGGCTGCAATTTGAAATTGTCGGCCATCGTAGTAAAGCACATAAGATCGCGCCAGACGCAAATATTCTTCGAGCGTGCGCCCCCACGCGGTTTCGTTGCCATGATCGTTCGTCACATAAAAGCTTCGCGGTCCGACAGCGACGACGTCGTTCGGACTGGTCATGAGCGCGTCACGCAGAGATTCTCGATGAATCAGTTTGTCCTCGGAATAATCAAAAATCTCAATACAATCGCCTGCGGCGCGATGATTCACCACAAAAAGTTTTTCGTCACCGCTTTCATCAATATAGAGACTGATGCCATGCGGGTGAAAGTCCTGTTCGAAATCAATCGTTAAGTTGATAAGAGTGGGATTCGGGTGGTTGAGATCATATACGTAAATCGCGCCCTGGCTTGGTTCGCCGCGCATGCGCGCACGGCGATCGTCCGAGGAGATGAAAGCAATCCCGGTCTTGGGATGTATCGTAATGTCTTCCGCTCCGGGAGCAGGAGATATGCGCCGGCAGGCGCCATTGAAGTGCGGTGCGATTGTTTTGAATTCCCCGGCATCGTACAAGAGATCAAACATAAACCACGTGAGGGCAAGGCTAATAAACGCGATACCAAGGATCACGTAGCCGAGGAGTATTCGGCGATTCATTTTTTTTGATTCGTCAAGGTTAGATATTTCACTTCCGCCGCCCCCTGCTTTTCATCGACAAACGAGAGCAAGATGCCGCCGAGCACGAAGAGAACGGCAATCGACGCGATGCCCGCGCGCGGGCTTTGTGAGATCAGGCCGGTGAAGCCGATCAGGATCGGGCCAAAAATAACGGCAAACTTCCCGAGCAAATTATAAAAACCGTAAAACTCCGCGGTTTGATCATGCGGGATGAGACGCGAATACAGCGAACGGCTTAGCGCTTGAATGCCGCCCTGCACCAGGCCAATAACGACGGCTAGCGCGTAGAATTCGAATTTTTGCGTCATGGTCACCGCCCAAATCACCACCAACAGATAAACGAAAATTGCGATATAAATCGCGCGTTTCGCACCGATTTTTTCACCGAGCTTGCCGTAAACAATCGCGCTGGGAAAACCTACGAATTGCGTCAACAGCAAGGCGGCAATCAAATCTTTGGTTTCAAAACCGATCGACATGCCATAATCGACAGCCATGCGAATAATGGTGTCGACGCCGTCGATATAAAGCCAATAGGCCGCCAGAAAGAGGGCAATCGTTTTAAGGTGGCGAATCTTGCTGAACGTGAGCGTGAATTGCTGCCAGCCCGCACGCACGGCTTCACGCATGCTTACTGCTCTCGCGCTCTTGGTCTCCGGCACCAGAAAAATAATGGGCAGCGTGAATATGCCCCACCAAACGCCCGCCATGATGAACGACAGGCGCACCGCTTCACCGGCATCTGCCAGGCCGAAGGTTGCCGGGCTCAGGGTCATCCAAACATTGACGGCAAACAGCAATCCCCCGCCGAGATAGCCCATGGCATAGCCGAGTGCCGAGACATAGTCGATTTTTTTTTCGCTGACGATCGTCGGCAGGAGGGAATCATAAAAAATATTGCCGCCCGAGAAGCCAACCGTGCCGAGCACGTAGATCAGCGCGGCGAGCGGCCAATTGCCTTTGGCAATGACGAATAGCGCGATCGTCGAGAGTACGCCGAGATAAGCGAAAAAGATCAGGAATTGTTTCTTGCGGCTGCCGCGGTCGGCGATGGCGCCTAAAATCGGCGCGAGCACCGCCACGATCAGGCCGGCGGCGGAGTTCGCAAGCCCGAGCTTGGCAGTGCTTTCCGTCACCGCCACGCCCTGGCTCCAATATTCTTTGAAGAATACCGGAAAAAATCCCGCCATCACCGTCGTGGCAAATGCGGAATTGCCCCAGTCATATAAGCACCAGCCGAGTTCCTGTTTGTTTTTGAAGAGCGGCATTCGGTCTCCCGTGTGCAAGATTAGGCGAACAGCAATCTTTTAAAATCTTCTTGACTTTTTGGCACTGATGAATTACATGATCAATCGAGTTGCAACGAGGTGTAATGCCCCTGTCTCGTTTGATATTTGATAAGGATTCACAAAATGAAAACCAATCCCATAAAAAAGCGCCGTCGGTACAACCATTCTTCGAAAGCGACAGGATCAAGCCGGCCAAATGGCCAGCCTCTATCTGTTCCTGTTTCTATCGAACAAATTGTCCAAGCGGTTAAGAAGATGAAAAAAAACGATCAACGCGCCCTAATTGAAGATTTGCTGGCGGCCACCAGCCCGGATTATCTCGCCAGTATCCGCGAAGCTCGCGAAGACTACCGTCGCGGCCGTGTCCGGACTCACCATGACGTTTTTAGCAAGCTCAAATGAGCTATGATTTGATCTATACTCGACGAGCGGCGCGTGATATTGCCCGGTTAAACCATGAAACGCAACTACGAATCAAAGGAAAGCTGGAGCAATACCGTCTTGCCCCGTTTCAGCATGCCGAAAAATTAGTTACCTCTGAACTGGGTTCATATCGATTTCGCGTCGGAGACTATCGAGTCATCTTCGATATTCAAGATAACTCTCTTATCGTTTTGCGTGTCGGCCACCGTCGTGAAATATATCGTTAAACACTGCTGACGAAACGCAATTGCTTGCTCAACTCTCCAGCATTTTTCCGGTCCGAAACAAGATCCCCACCAAGAAAGTCACAATACTCCCGAACATGATGTACCAGGTGAAAGCGAGGTGCGGAATGGGAATCGGCGCGATGCCGAGCCAGCCCAGCATTTTGTTGGCCAGGCCGCTGAGCACAAATACGGTGAGAAAGCCGCAAAACATGGCGATGAGATTGCCGCGATCGTTGCCGCGCGTGCGCGTCAACATGCCGATCAAAAAAATACCGAGCAGCGAGCCGTAGGTGTAACCGATGATGCCCAGGGCGATGGGAATGATGGTGAGACTGGGATCGTGCAATACGGAGTAGGCTGAAAGCGCGGCAACTAAAATCATCAAAATGGCAAAAACAAAGGTGAATACGCGCGCCGCGCTCACGTAGTGTTTGTCGCCCGCGTTTTTTTTGAAGTAGGGTGTGTAAAAATCTTTCACAAAGCTGGTGGCCAGGGCATTCAAAGCCGCGCTGAGCGAGCCCATGGCCGTGGCAAACACCCCGGCGATGATGATGCCGCGCAAGCCCGGCGGCATTTTATTGACGATAAAATAGGCGAAGATTTCATTGGTTAAAACCTCGCCGTTGGCGCCGCGCGGCAGATTGGGGTCAGGCACGATTTGGAAAAAAGCGTACAGAAAAATGCCGATGGTGACGAACGCCAACGCGATCGGCACATCGGCGATGCCGGACAGGATGAGGGAGAAGCGACTACGTTTGTAATCGGTGGCGGTGAGCATGCGCTGCACCATGTCTTGATCCGTGCCGTGCGTGGCCATCACCAAAAAAATGTAGCCGGTGAACGCCGCCCAAATCGTGTACTCCTGGCGAAAGATGCTCAACACGGCGTCGTAGAGCGTGGTTTCGCCGCGCAAACCTGTGTCAAAGATTTTGAAGTTGGCAAAATTGTTGGTGCCGGCTTTGATGCCTTCCCAGCCGCCGGGAATGAGATCGACGATGAGATAAAGTGAAAGCAAAGCCCCGCCGAACATGATACTCGCTTGAATCACGTCGGTCCAGATCACGGCTTTGATGCCGCCCAGCATGGTGTAAATCGTGGTGATCAACGTCATGATGGTGATGGCAACGAGATACTGCTCGAAGGTGGGCGAGGCGCCGGTGAGAAATTTCCACGCGATCACGAGCACGACAGCGGCGATGTAAACGCGCACGCCGCTGGCCAGCACGCGCGTGACGAGAAAGATCACGCTGCCGGCCACGCGCGAAATGGCGCCGAAGCGTTTCTCCAAAAATTCATAAACAGTATAAACTCGATAGTGATAGTACGGCTTGATGAACAGGTAGGCAATGATGATGCGCGCGAGAATAGTGCCGAACATGAGCTGCACATAGAGGGCGCTTTGCTGGCGATAGCCTTCCGCCGGCACCCCGAGAAAAGTTGCGGCGCTGGTTTCCGCCGCGATGATGGAGGCCAGCACCGCCCACCAGGGAATCTTGCGCCCACCCAGGGCGAAATCTTCCATGCTCTCTTCCCGCCGCCCCATGTACAATCCGATGCCGATAATGATCACAAAATAAAGAACGATGATGACAACATCCCAAAAGAGGGCGCTCATAAGAAGCCTTGAAATAGCTTATACGGAATGTTGAGATTGTATTCAGCGTCCTGCTAAGATAAAAAGTATTGCCGATGACGCAACTTTTTTCTATCATGCAATATATTTTAAAACCGTTTAATGGTTTGGAAGTTTTCTTAACAGTCAAGTGTTTTTTTAACTCATGAGGTGTGATATGCAGAAGCAACGCTTTTCTTCGCAGCGCCTCGCACTATTATTGGTATTAATCTGTGGTGCGATGGTATTGTTCGGCGCAGCCTGGCCGGACGAGGGGATGTGGACGTTTGACAATCCGCCGCTCAAGCAACTCCAGGAACGCTATGGCTTCACGCCCACGCCGGAATGGCTGGAGCATGTGCGGCTGGCTAGCGTGCGTTTCAACGACGGCGGCTCCGGCTCGTTCGTCAGCCCGAACGGTTTGGTGTTGACCAATCATCACGTCGCGCTGGGGCAATTGCAGAAACTCTCGACGCCGCAGATGAACTATGTTGCCAACGGCTTTTTCGCCAAAACCCAGGCGGAGGAAGTGAAGTGCACGGATCTCGAATTGAATGTTTTGGTGGCGATGGAAGATATAACCGCGCGCGTGCAAGGCGCGGTGAAGCCGGGCATGAGCGACAAGCAAGCGTTGGAAGCGCGCAAAGCTGAAATCGCCAAAATTGAAAAAGAAAGCTTGAAGGCCACCGGCTTGCGCTCGGACGTCGTCACACTCTATCAGGGCGGCGAGTATTGGCTCTACCGCTATAAAAAATATACCGACGTTCGCCTGGTTTTCGCGCCGGAGCAACAAGCGGCATTTTACGGCGGCGATCCCGATAATTTCACGTTTCCGCGCTATGATCTCGACATGACGATCGTGCGCGTGTATGAAAACAACAAACCGGTGCAGAGCAAACATTATCTCAAATGGAATACCAAAGGCGCGGCCGTTGACGAACTCGTGTTCGTGTCCGGCCATCCCGGTTCCACCGACCGCCTGCAAACCATGGCGCAGCTCGCGCGGCAACGCGATCATTCTTATCCCTATCGTTTGAAAACTTACGCGCGACGATTGGACGTTTTGCGCAAATATGCCGCGCAGGGTCCTGAGCAGGCGCGCCAAGCGCGCGGCCAGATTTTTGGCATTGAGAATGCGCTCAAAGCCTGGACCGGCGAGTACAACGGCTTGCGCAATAAAGAGATCATGGCAAAAAAGGAAAAGGATGAAAATGACTTTCGCGCGCTGGTGGCGAGCAAACCGGAATGGCAAAACGCCTACGGCTCAGCCTGGGATATGATCGCACACGCCGAACAGAAACAGATCGAGATGTTAAATGCGCTGCGCTATCGCGACTTGCGCAATTCCCGCCTGGCAGGCTTGGCCAAAAACATCGTGATGTACGCCACCGAAATTAAGAAGAAAGACGCCGAACGCCTCGACGGTTTTCATGATGCGCAGCTCGAAGAATTAAAATTCAAGCTTTTCTCGCCTGCGCCGGTTTATCCCGCGATGGAGGAAGTATTGCTGGCAGATGCCCTGCAAGAATCTCTGGAAGAACTGGGTCCGGATGATCCGTTCATCAAAACAGTGCTGAACGGCCGCCAGCCGGCGGAGGTTGCAAAAGAATTGCTCGCCGGCACCAAGCTGGCCGATGTCGCTTTTCGCAAGTCGCTGGTGGAAGGCGGCGAGAAAGCGGTCAAGGCCTCGGATGATCCGCTGATCGTTCTCGCGCGCAAGCTCGATCCCATGATGCGCGAAATGAATAAAACTTACGAGGATCAGGTGGAGAGTGTGATCGCAGCGGCGGGTGAAAAAATCGGTAATGCGCGTTTTGCGGCGTATGGCAAGTCGACGAATCCGGATGCGACGTTCACCCTGCGTTTGTCATACGGCAAAGTGGCGGGCTATCCCATGAACGGCACGCAAGCGCCGGCCATGACGACGCTCTATGGTCTTTATGATCGCCTATACAGCTTTGGTATGCAGCCGCCCTTCGATTTGCCCAAGCGTTTTCTTGACCGCCATGACAAACTCGATCTCAGAACACCGGTGAATTTCGTGACGACGAACGACATCATCGGCGGCAATTCCGGCTCGCCGGTGATCAACAAAGAGGCTGAGTTGGTGGGCTTGATTTTCGACGGCAACATTGAGAGCTTGGTGGGGCGTTATGTTTACGACGACGCCGTCAGCCGCGCTGTTGCCGTGCATCCGGCGTACATGATCGAAGCATTGCGGAAGTTGTACGACGCTGGTTCTCTCGCGGATGAGCTGGAAAATGCCGGCGCCAGCCAGACAAAAACGGATTGAAGTTTTGCTTTAGTTTGAGTGTTTGAGGTTTAACCAAGTGGCGCTTGATCTTTCATCGGCGCCACTTTTTGTTTTAAGCAATAAGCAAATGGAAAGTCTTAAACGAACTTGGTTTTGTTTTCTATTGATGAATTGGTGTAGCGAAACGCTCGGGCCACTTGTTCAATAGGGTACACCGCCAGTTGTGCAATAGCGTACAACATCAGGCTTTACAAGATGTTTGAGCAAAATTTTTTGGTTCTAACTATCTGAAAAAATTAAGCAGGATCGCATGAGCTTTTTTGTTTACAGAGCAGGCATAAGCCTTGCACAGCAATTGGTTGGTAAGTTGTCTCAGTGAATAGATTTATGATCAAAAGCGTATTCAAAAAATGGCCGGTTCTCATTTTCACGGGCATGTTTTTGCTCAATGCCGCGCAGGCGCAAGAGCATGGCCCGCTGGCGGAATTCGAGAAGCTGAAAAATCTAATCGAATTCGCGCGCG
>SZPB01000094.1 GCA_030263535.1 Cytophagia bacterium CHB2 | reverse complement strand
TTATCCTGACCCAGGTGGGGGAATTAAGTTGACCCTGGGTGGGGGAATTATCCTGGCCCTAAGGCAAGAAGGTGGGGGAATTGTCGTGGCCCCCGACAAGATGTTGGCTCAATTCGTATTTTTGCGTCTACCCATCGTAGCGAACTCCAAGTTTTTGAAGCTTTCAGTGATATACGTTCAATGCAATTCAATGCTTCTGGTAACCGCCTCGTTGCTGTTTCAAAAGACAAAGCAATCGCGATGTGGGATATGGAATCAAAGACGATGATTTGGGTAAGAAGTGGACACACCCAAGCAATTACATCAGTCGCTTTCACTCCTGACAGCAAATATATCGTAACTGGAAGTGATGATAAAACTATTATTTTGTGGGATGCAGCTAATAGCAGACAAATAAGACAGTATAGTGGACATTTAGATCATGTTCGGAGTGTTATTGTTAGCCCAGATGGGAATTTTATTATCTCTGGTAGCAAGGATAAAACAATTCGTATTTGGGAACTCAACACAGGCAAGGAGGCTTTGACAATTCAAGCGCATAAAAGTGGTGTGAATACACTGTGCTTTTCTACAAATGGTGAAGTATTGGCATCTGGTTCTGACGACAAAATGATTAAGCTTTGGGATTTTCAAAATATCAGGATTAAACTATCGCCAACCTCAGAAACTGAGAAACCACATGAACCTTTAATAACTCGTAAGGAAGCCGTTCCGGATTTTTGGAAACGAACAAACGGGCCGTATGATGGTAGGGTCCTTTCCTTGGCCATTAATGCCAATAATGGTTATGTCTTTGCAGGAGGTAACGATTGCGTCTTTCGCTCTAATGACAATGGTGTTACTTGGAAGCGAGTGAGTCTAGAGAAATACACCACTACACTTGCCATCAACTCAAATGGCCATATTTTTGCTGGGACATCGAGCGATGGTGTATTTCGCTCCATGGATAATGGAGAGAGTTGGACGCCAATCAATACTGGTTTGCTATTTGCTGATTCGGGCGATGATAAGCCCCAGTCTGTAAGTCATGTTTCGTCACTTGCATTGAATTCAATAAATGGTAACATTTTCGTAGGACTGTATCGCGGCGGTATTTTTCGCTCTACTGATAATGGTGAGACCTGGAAGCAGGTAAACGCTGATTTGATAAACCTTACTATTAGATCTATAGCCATCAACTCAAGCGGCCATGTATTTGTAGGGACGCGAGGTGGTGGTATCTTTCGCTCTACAAATAATGGCGATAGCTGGGCACCTGTGAATACCGGATTGACGAAACCTAATGTCGAGACTCTCTCTATTAACTTTACTGGTCATATTTTTGCGGGTACGGATGGTGGTATCTTCCATTCCACAGATAACGGTGAGAGTTGGAAACAAATCAATACGGTGTTGAACATTAGCAGGCTCGCCAATGATTCTCATGGACGAATTTTCGCTGGAACACAGAATGGTGGTATCTTCCATTCCACAGATAGCGGCCTGAACTGGAAGCAGATTAGTACAGTGTCGATGAATAAATCCATCCTTTCTCTTGCCATCAATTCTAGTGGTTATCTCTTTGCGGGGACAGCTGGCGATGGTGTTTTACGCTCCATGATTGGCCGCGAAATCTGGGATAACGTACTTATTGGTGGTTTTGAAAATATTACTACTCTTGCTATCGACGCCAGGGGGTATGTCTTTGCAGGAACGGAGGGTGGTGGCATCTTTCGCTCCGAGGATAATGGTGAGAGTTGGAAGCTAACAAATGCTAATTCGAAAAAACTTCCAATTCGGTCTATCACCATCAACTCAAATGGCCATATTTTTGCCGGTACAGGAGGTGATGGTGTCTTTCGCTCTACGGATATTGGAGCGAGTTGGAAGCAGATTAATACTGGGCTGTACATGCGTAATGTCCAGTCTCTTGCCATCAACTCTAGTGATTACATCCTTGCAGGGACTTACGATCGTTCGAGTACTAAATGTATCCTCTTTCGTTCTACTGATAACGGTGAGAGTTGGCATCCTTTAGACGCTTGTGCCGGATCACTCGCCATTAACGCCAGAGGCCATATATTTGTGGGAACGGGTGGTGGCGTTTTTCGCTCTACGGACAACGGGGTGAGTTGGGTGGAGGTAAATACTGGTTTGACAAATCTTGATATCCAAACCCTTGCCATCAACGCCAGCGGGCACATTTTTGCTGGGACAGGGCACGGCATTTTCCGCTCCGTAGATAACGGTGAAATTTGGAAACAGGTGAATAATAGCCTAACAAATCGTATTATCAGTACCTTTGCCATCAACGCCACTGGACACATTTTTGTAGGGACGCAAGATGGTATCAGCTACTCCATAGATAACGGTGAGAACTGGAAACAGATCAATACCGGCTTGTTGATACTTGATGTCCGATCACTTGTGATTAATTCTAGCGGCTACATCTTTGCAGGGACGGATGGTCGTGTTGTCCTTCATGGTGGTGGCGTTTTTCGAAGCGTATTATCAACCACGGCGGTTCAGAAACCGTAAATCATCAAATTGTATGCGGTCGTTTTTTCTGAAGAAAAGCCCTGGATGGCTCATCAACAGCTCTCTCAAAATATCGCCCAGCTTTAACAGTGATCGCGTAATTTTTTTGAAAAGATTGCAATTAGCGAGTAGTTCAGCGGTAGAATTCGAAAAAACCATTACCCGAAATTCAATCATCTAAAATCTCTAAGATGTCAAATTTCCCTTGACATTTTAATTTTTCGTGCTATTATGTAACCGTTTACATTGAAAGCGAATCCTTTCGCTTTTTTATTGGCTATTAATGTAAACGGTTACATTTTGGTGAACAAGAAGTATCGTCAGTAATCCAACACACAAATGGAGCCCTCGGCGCGATGGGCGTGACGATCAAAGAAGTTGCCAAAAAAGCGGGCGTCTCGACCGCTACCGTTTCGCGCGTCTTCAATAATGTCGGGCCGGTGGACGAAGAAACACGGCGCCGCGTAAAAGAAGTCGCGCAGGCCCTGCACTACACCCCCAATGCCGTGGGCCGCAGCCTCAGCACCAAAAGAACCGATGCCATCGGCCTTATCCTTCCCGATCTGCACGGCGAGTTTTTCTCCGAAGTCATTCGCGGCGCGGATCAAATCGCGCAACAACATCGCTTCCATTTGCTGGTTTCCAGCTCGCACACCACCCGCCAGGAATTGGCAGAAGTCCTGCAAGTCATGCGCGGCCGGGTCGATGGCCTGATCATCATGTCCCCCCAAATCGACGCCCACACCCTGCAAACCAATCTGCCCAAAAGCCTGCCGCTGATCCTGCTCAATTGCCATGTGGGCGACGACTCCTTCGATGCCATGAACATCGACAACGTTGCGGGCGCGCAGGAAATGGTGCGCCACCTGCTCAGTCACGGGCATCGCTATATTGCCATCATCAAAGGCACGGAAAAAAATTTGGATGCCGAAGGCCGCTTGCAGGGCTATCGCCAGGCCTTGCAGGAAGCGCGCGCCGAGTATCATGAGTCATTCGAGATGACGGGCGATTTCACCGAAGCCTCGGGCTATGACGCGGTAAAACGGTTGTTGGATCTGAACCCGCGCCCCACGGCGATTTTTTCGTCGAATGATTCCATGGCCCTGGGCGCGTTGAGCGCGCTGCGCGAGCATGACGTGTCCGTTCCCGGCGAAATGGCGCTGGCCGGCTTTGATGATATTCCGATTGCGCGTTATCTCTCGCCGGCGCTGGCCACGGTGCATGTGCCGATTTATGATCTCGGTGCGGCCGCGATGCAGAAGTTGATTCATTCCTTCACCGAAAAGAACAATCATGTCAGGAAGCACGCCCTCGTGCCCACCCATTTGGTGTTGCGCGAATCGTGCGGTTGCCCGAAACAATCCTATCAAGAGCAAATCAATAAAACAAGGAGGTGAATGGCATGTCATGACGGAAGCGGTTGTTTATAGCGTTTTTTAAATGCGTGTGCAGGAATGGTAGTCTTGCCCCCTTGTGGGGCACTGTTGCAGCCACGAATTTATTGGTTTTGGCAGCCGCCCACAAGGAGCGGGGGCTACAAACCTTGTGGGGCACTGTTGCAGCCACGAATTTATTGGTTTTGGCAGCCGCCCACAAGGAGCGGGGGCTACAAACCTTGTAGGGCACTGTTGCAGCCACGAATTTATTGGTTTTGGCAGCCGCCCACAAGGAGCGGGGACTACAAACCTTGTGGGGCACTGTTGCAGCCACGAATTTATTGGTTTCGACAGCCGCCCACAAGGAGCGGGGACTACAAACCTATACATCCAAGTGAAAAACGCTGTAAGTAATTTAGGGACGACGTTTGAATCATTTGCCCAAATCTCAAACCGCGAATGAATGCGAATTCGAGAATTAACATCTATTGATGGTTGTAAGCGGTTTATAGCGTTTTTCAAATGCATGTGCAGGAGTCGTAGTCTTGCCCCCTCGTGGGGCACTGTCGCAACCGAGAATTTAGTGGCTTCGACAGCCGCCCACGAGGGGCGGGGGCTACAAATCTGTTCATCCAATTAAAAACCGCAAGAAGAGAAATGCGCAGGTTATTTAAACGGTATTCCTGAGCGCGAATTATTCACCCTCAACCAGCGAAGGGACTTCTATGAGAACAAAGTTTATTACCATGTTGGTCGGCGGCCTGGTGCTGGCGTTTGCGTTTGCCGCTTTGGGCCAGACTACGCGCACCGACGCGATCTGGGCGCGCCGGGTAGTCGATGGCGTGATCACCCTGGACGGCCAGTTGAATGAGCCGGCGTGGAACAACGCGGAAAGCGTTCAGATTCGCTACGGCCAGAATGCCGGCGATCCTGGCAGCGGCTGGCGCAATGAAGGCGCGGCAGAGCCTTCCGACCCGTTGGATGCGACGTTGAAGTTTTTGGTGGTGGGCAATGAGTTGTATTTAGGCCTGGCGGTAAAGGACAGCTCGGTGGGCGGAGGCCTGTTTAACCGCTTCGACGGCGTGTTGATGAACATTCGTCGAAAGGAATCTCCCAACCGCCCGGCGCCGCCGTTTGAATATTTCTACGGCTGGGTTACGGAATCGTGGGCAGATCCGACAACGGGAAACATCGGCGCATTGCCGGGTTATTTTGGTCCGGCTGGCGACCGGACGAATCCGGATAACGTCGCCATGTGGGATGCTGTGACTACAGTGGATGGCATCACCAATTCCGACACGTTACCGGATGTTGGCTACACCATGGAATTCCGGCTGAACCTGACCCCGCGCGGTTATGATGTGACGCGGTCCGAGGGCGATATCGTCAGTTTCAATATTTCGATTTATGACACGGATTGGCAGTGGCCGGTGATTCCGGGCAAGTTGAGCGGCAACCGCACGTGGTATCAGGGGCCGTTCAGCGCTTTCTTGAGCAACTCTGTGCGCATTCATGCGCGTCCGGATGTCACGATCTTTTCCGGCGACCTTCCCGAAATTGAACCCGAGCTGATTGTTCCTAATGCCGAACATTATAACACGCCGGAGATCGACGGCATTCTGGATGAGACGGTATGGGCGAATGCCCCGAGTTTTGATGTTCGTTTCGGCGATGATGCGCTGCGGGCGACGTATCCCAGCATTGGCCCGATTGCCAGCGGCCAGTTCCAGCCCGAGGTAGGCGGCGGACGCGCGGCCGTTTTGGATCCCGGCGACGCGACCTTCAGCTACTTTTTCAAAGGCGATAAGTTTTATGTCGGCGTCGATGTGCGCGATGCGGCGGTGATTGCGGTTGATGCTGACGCGCAATGGGACGGCATCCGCTTCATGATCAATGACCGCGTAGCGCGCGAGCCGGACAATCATGATCTCTTGGGCCGCGAATTCATCGTGCGGTTCGATGCGGCGGGACAACCCGTGACCGGCGGTTATTTAACGGACCTGATCGCTGCCGGCGGCGCCTCAGTGGGCGTTACCATGAAGCCTAATACCACCATCAACAACCCGGCAGATGTGGATGAAGGCTTTTATATCGAATTGGAAATTGATTTGACTCATCTCGGCTATCCCGGCGGTCGCGGCGACGGCGTGGCGTGGCTGGGCGCGTTGTTGTTCGATGGCGACACCCGGCCGAATCCTGCGGATGATTACGGCAACTGGACCTGGTGGTTCAAAGAGCGCGGCAATAGCGCCTCGCCGGTGTGGGCTTACATGGATCCCAACACGTTTGTTCCGGGCGGCGAACCCGGCAGTCGCGAGCGTGCGGATGCCATCTGGGCGCGCACCGTGGTTGATGGCACAATCACGCTCGACGGCAGGTTGGATGAGCCGGCGTGGAACAATGCGGAATCCGTTACGCTGCAATACGGCAAAGATGCCGGCATCCCGGGCAGCGGCTGGCGCAACGAAGGCGCGGCTGAGCCTTCCGACCCGTTGGATGCGACGTTGAAGTTTTTGGTGGTGGGCAATCAATTGTATTTGGGCGTGGCGGTAAAAGACAGCTCTGTAGGCGCGGGTTTGTTCAATCGTTTCGACGGCGTGTTGATGAACATTCGCAACAAAGCGAACCCCGCGCGTCCGGCCCCGCCGTTTGAATATTTCTACGGCTGGGTTTCGGAATCCTGGGCAGATCCGGCGACGGCCAACATTGGCGCATTGCCGGGTTATTTTGGTCCGGCTGGCGACCGGACAAACCCGGATAACGTTGCTTTGTGGGATGCTGCGACAACGGTGGCAGGCATTACCAATTCCGATACGGTGCCGGATGCGGGCTATACCATGGAATTCCGGCTGAATCTGACCCCGCGCGGCTATGATGTGACGCGGCCCCAAGGTGATATCGTCAGTTTCAATATTTCGATCTATGACACGGACTGGCAGTGGCCGGTGATTCCGGGCAAGTTGAGCGGCAACCGCACGTGGTTACAGGGCCCGTTCAGTGCTTTCCTGAGCAACACCGTGCGCATTCATGCGCGGCCCAATGTCACGGTTAACACTCCGGTTCTTCCCGAAATTGGGCCGGAGTTGATTGTTCCGAATGCGGTGAATTATCCGGCGCCCACGGTGGATGGCCAGTTAAACGAGGCAGTCTGGCAATATGCACCGAGCTTTGACGTGCGTTTCGGCGATGATGCGCTGCGGGAGACGTATCCCAGCATTGGTCCGATTGCCAGCGGCCAATTCCAGCCGGAAGTTGGCGGCGGACGCGCGGCCGTTCTGGATCCCGGCGACGCCACGTTCAAATATTTCTTCAAAGATGATATGCTGTACCTCGGCGTGGATGTGCGCGACGGCGCCGTGATTGCGGTTGACACCGACGTACAATGGGACGGCATCCGCTTCATGATCAACGATCGCGTCGTGCGCGAGCCGGAGAACCATGATCTCATCGGCCGCGAATTCATCGTGCGGTTCGATGCAGCGGGACAACCCGTGACCGGCGGTTATTTGACGGATCTGATCGCTGCCGGCGGCGCCTCGGTGGGCGTTACCATGAAGCCCAACACCACCATCAATAATCCCGCGGATGTTGATGAGGGTTTCTACCTCGAGCTGGCAATTGACCTGAAGCAAGTCGGTTATCCCGCTGGCCGCGGCGATGGCGTGATTTTCCTGGGCGCTTTGTTGTTCGACGGCGACACCCGCCCCAATCCTGCGGATGATTACGGCAACTGGACCTGGTGGTTCAAAGAGCGCGGCAATAGCGCCTCGCCGGTGTGGGCCTTTATGGATCCCAACACCGTCATTACTGGCGTGAAAGATCACGCTGGCGCAGAGGGCGTTCCGGAAGTCTTCACCCTCTACGGCAATTATCCCAATCCCTTCAATCCTTCCACCACCATCAGTTTCGGCATGCCCGAGGCGGGTTTGGTCACGCTCAAAGTGTTCGACGTGCTTGGACGCAGCGTGCTGGTTAAAGAACTGGGCATGAAATCTGCCGGCAAACACGAAGCCGTGTTTGAAGCCAAAGACTTCACCTCCGGCGCGTATTTCTATCGTCTGCAGATGACGGCTCTTGGCGGAAAGAAGCAATCTACCCTTTATGGCAGAATGATGGTGATCAAATAAGGCCAATTTGGCCTTAACGAGCCTTCCGGAGTTCAACCTCCGGAAGGCTCTATTGCTGTGCAGTTACCACATTCATGAAGATTCGTGTCATCGGTGTAGCTAACACTACAATGGTTAAGTCGAATTCTATGGCACAGACAAATAGTCCCAAAGGGGCGAAATGTAGAAGCGAAGGGCAACGCCCTGGAAAATCTTGTGCAAACAAGCAAAGATTTCTCCAAATAAAATCTGTTAACGAATGAATAAAATAAAGCCCGTTGGCCGCCGTCATCCGTTGGAAATTTGCTTCATTGGTCCGGCTCGTTTGCGGTGATTTTTTGCATTGACAAACAGCAATAGGATTCCAAAAATGTTTTGGTCAGTAGAAATCAAAACCACGTAAGAAGTAATTTTGGTATTTGTTTTCTTCAAAACCGTTCAAATTTTCCACGATAATCTTGGCAGAGAGGCGAGTATGTTCCTTCCAATGCTCCCAGTCCGCAAACCTTACCAGCGCTTGCACAGATGGCCGGGGCGAATGCGCGCAATGATTTTGGTTTTTTTGCTCAGCGTTTTTTCTGTTGGCCATGCCGGTACCACCGGCAAACTCTCTGGCCGCGTATTGGACAAGCAGAAAGAGCCTCTTCCCGGAGCGAGCATCGTTCTGGTGGGAACGACCCTCGGCGCCGCGGCGGATCTCGATGGCTATTACAACATCCTCAACATCCCGCCCGGCACGTATCGCGTGCAGTACAGCATCATCGGCTATCAAACGATGGTGATCCAAAACATTTTGATTACCAGCGATAAGACCACCATACAAAACGTCGAGTTGAGCGAGGAAACGCTTGCCGGCGAGGAAGTGGTGGTGACGGCGCAGCGTCCGGTCGTGGAGACGAATCTGACCAGTTCCGTGGCCACGGTCACCAGCGAGAACATCGCCACGCTGCCGGTGCAGGAGTTGAATGACGTGGTGAATCTGCAGGCGGGCGTGGTGGACGGCCATTTTCGCGGCGGCCGTCTCGGCGAGGTGCAATACCAGATCAACGGCGTCACGGTCAACAATCCCTATGACAACAGCTCGACTTTGCGCATCGACCGCTCGCTGTTGCAGGAGGTGCAAGTCATCAGCGGCACGTTCGACGCGGAATATGGCCAGGCCATGAGCGGCGTGGTCAATGCTGTGCTGAAAACCGGTTCGGATTATTTTAAATGGAACGCCGAAGCATTTGCAAGCGATTACATGTTTACCAGCGGGGATCGCCGCCGGGTGGATGACGAGTTTCGCCCGCTTTCTCTGCAAAATTATCAACTCAGTGTGAGCGGCCCGACCGGCCTGCCCAAAACGTTTTTTATTGTCAGCGGGCGGCGCTACGTTAATGACGGTTACATCTACGGCATTCGGGCATTCAATCCCACCGATCGCGCGGATTTTGAAACCCGGGTGTTCACGCCCACCGGCGACAGCGCCGAGGTGCCGCTGGAATACTCGCGTGAATGGTCGGGTCTGGTGAAAATCACCAACCGCTCGTGGAACAGCCTGGAGTTGTCGTATCAAGCGTTGGGTAATTGGATCGACAACAAGCGCTACAATTTTGGTTTTTTTTATAACCCCGACGGCGCTTCCAAACAGCGCACCTACTCGTTCGTTCATGGCTTCGATGTGACGCATACGGTTTCGAAAAACACGTTTTATAATTTAAGCTTTCGCCAAAATCTTTTTGACTATCAAGACTTCGTGTATGAAGATTTTTATGACGCGCGCTATGACGCGGCCGGCCCGGCGAAAGGCGACGCCAACTACAACATCGGCCTCACCGTGCAAGGCGTCGATTTCACACGCTTCAAACAACGCACGAACAGCTACGTTTTCAAGGGCAGCCTGACCAGCCAGGTTAAGCGTGATCATTTGCTTAAAATCGGCGCCGAATTTCAATACTCGGATTTGAGATTCGGTGTGCCGGGGCTGATCTACAGCCCGGGCGGCACCTTGATCGAGCGCCGTTTGGTAAGCACGCCGCTATTTTCGTTTCAAGAGCTTGAAACCTACAAACCCATTGCGTTCTCGGCTTATGCGCAAGATCAAATCGAGTGGCAGGATTTGATTGTGCGCGCGGGCGCGCGCTGGGAATACTTTGACGCGCGCGCGACGTTGCCCAGCGATTTGCAAAATCCGGCGAACGCGATTGCCGGAGCGCCGCTCTCCTCGCCGAAAGCGACCACGGCCAAGTCTTCCCTCGCGCCGCGTATTGGCGTGTCCTATCCCATCTCCACCACCGCGGCGCTGTTCTTTGCATATGGCCATTTCTATCAATATCCCGGTCTCGGCCAGCTCTTCAACAATTCCGACTACTCGCTGTTGAGCGAGCTGCAAGCGGGCGCAAGCAACTACAGCGTGTTCGGCAATCCCGACATCAAGCCCGAGCGCACGGTGCAATATGAATTCGGCTATAAGCACGCCATTACGGATTTTCTCGGCCTTGATTTCAGTATCTTCTACAAGGATATCCGCGACTTGCTCGGCGTCGAGTTCATTTCAACGTATGCGGCGGCGGAATATGCGCGCCTCACGAACGTCGATTTTGGCAACGTGCTGGGCTTTACCATCGCGCTCGATCAACGCCGTCTCGGCCTCATCAGCACCATGCTCGATTATACCTGGCAGCGCGCGCAGGGCAATTCCAGCGATCCGCGCGAAACTGCAACGCGCGCCTCTGCCGGCGAAGACCCGCGGCCGCGCCAGGTGCCTTTGAATTGGGATCAACGCCACACGTTGAACGCGACGATTACGATGGACAAGCCCGGCAATTTTTCCCTCAGCACGATTATTCGCTACGGCGGCGGCCAGCCCTTCACGCCGGAAATCGGATCAGGCTTCGGCGCAGATTTGGAAGCCAACTCCGGACGCAAACCCGCGTTTGTGCTGGTGGATGTGCGGGCAGAAAAGTTTTTCAAATTCGCCGGTTTTAACATGAGTGTGTTTGGGCGCGGATTTAACGTGTTGGACGGCCGTTTCTCTAACGGTTTCGTCTTCAGCAACACTGGCAGCCCGGATTATTCTTTGAATCCTGAGACTGACCGTACGACGCTGGC
Source organism: Cytophagia bacterium CHB2 (assembly GCA_030263535.1). NCBI lineage: Bacteria > Pseudomonadati > Bacteroidota > Cytophagia > Cytophagia bacterium CHB2. Next base: position 8,110 of record SZPB01000094.1, on the reverse strand, counting down.
GGATCCCAATCGCTACTATCCGCCGCGCCGAATTGAAGTGGGGCTGACGGTGGGGGCGAGGTAAGTTTGCTGGCCGTGACACGCAATCTCGGATTGGCCTTTCGTTTAGTCAAGGAGACCTAGGTTATGAAATTCAGACGACTCGTGTGTATCACTTGTATGGCTCTCGTCACCGCCGCCCAAGCCCAGTTTCAGCCCGTGGTGCCGCCCGAAAAACGCGGGCGCGTGGATGCCGAGCGTGCGGGCACGCACGATGCCGCGAACATTCGCACGGTTTTTTATAACTACGGCATGGTCGGCGATTATCCTCCGGATCCCATCGGCGTCGACCTCAGCGTGTTTCATTCCGCCGAAGTGCCCAAGGGCAGTGGGTTGAATTACAGCGACGGCATCACCCCGTTCGTACTTGCGCGAATTCAGGAGAACAACGGCAAAACCTCACACATCATGGAAACCGGTTTTCGCGAGCGGCAACAAGCCAGCCCCTATCGCAATCGCATCATGCGTTTCGAGCCGCGCCCGGATTTTTTTCAAGCAGATCCGAATATAAACCGGGGCCGCTCACCCGCGATCAGCAACGATCCGCGCACCTGGCCTGATGCCTGGCCCGATAAAGCCAATGATCCCGATGATCCCGGATGGGCCGGCAGTTGGAACGGCTATTTTGGCAAGCGGCCCAACGCCGATCAGGAAAGCTATACCGTGATGGACGATGATTTTTATGATGCCTGGGATTTTTATCCCGACCGCCGCGATTCCACGCGCCGGGGCCTGGGCTTGCGCATTGAAGTACGCGGCTTTCAGTGGGCCAATCCACAATCCTCCAATGTGATCTTCTGGCATTATGACATCACCAACGAAGGCACTACGGACTACAACGAGAACATCATTTTCGGCTTGTATATGGATTCCGGTGTGGGCGGCTCTTCGATTTCATGCGACGGCATCGCGGAATCGGATGACGATAACGCATTCTACACCAAGCGCGGTAATCTGAATCTGGTTTATACCTGGGATAAAGGCGGCCACGGCGATGCCTTGGGCACGAATTGTTATCCCACCGGTTATTTGGGTTACGGTTATTTAGAGACTCCCGGCAAGCCCGAAGACGGCATTGATAATGATAACGACGGCATCATCGACGAAAAACGCGACGGCGGGCCGGGACAACTCATCACCGGACAAGACAATATCAAAGCCTATTTCCTGGCGAATTATAACCAGGCGAATTTTGAGCGCGAGCACGGCACGGTCGAAAGCCGTTCCGCCTACCGCGCGGGACGTTGGTGGACCGGCGATGAAGACTTTGATTGGGTGGCAGAATTGCATGATGCCGGCGTGGACGGCGTGTTCGGCACGAATGACACCGGCGAGGGGGACGGCATTCCGACGAATGGCGAAACGAATTTTGACCGCACGGATTTGCACGAGTCCGATCAGATTGGCCTCACGGGTTTCAAGTTCAATCGTATTCGCGCGGGCGCAGGCAACCCCAGCCAGGATGTCGATGGCATCGTGTTTTTTGATGACGGCAGGAACTGGCCCAAACGCCTGTATGATCAATTCTCCGATCCGGATCCGGCGAAACGTTTCGATCCGCCGTTGGCATTGAATTACAACATCGGTTTTGTGTTCGCCTCCGGGCCATTCACATTGAAAGCCGGCAGAACCGAACGTTTCAGTCTCGCGCTGGCATTTGGCGCGGACTTGGAAGAACTGGAGAACACCGTTCAAATCGTGCAGCTCATTTATAATGCCAACTACCAATTTGCCGTGCCCCCGCCTATGCCGACGGTTACAGCGGAAGCCGGTGATGGTTACGTGCGCCTTTCCTGGGATGATCAAGCAGAGCGCGGCATCGACCCGGTGACACTCGAAAATGATTTTGAAGGTTACCGCGTCTATCGCGCCACCGATCCGGAATTCCGCGACGTCAAGGTCATCAGCACCGGACGCGGCACCGGGCCGCTTGGCAACGGCAGGCCGCTGGCGCAGTTTGATGTGGTCAACGACAAGAAAGGTTTTTCAGCACAAATGGTGGAGGGCGTTGCCTATTATTTGGGCAACAATACCGGCCTTGCACACACGTTTATAGATACCACCGTGACGAACGGGCAGCTTTACTACTATGCTGTCACCGCCTACGATTTTGGCTCGGATTCCCTGGGTTTCTATCCCTCGGAAAACGCGATTGCGGTTTCGCGCACGCCACGCGGCGGCACAATTTTGCCAAAAAATGTTGTTTCGGTGCGGCCGAATCCTCGCGTGCGAGGATTCACGCGTGCCGAAGCCTCGAATACCACACGCGTAGCGGGACGCGGCACCGGCAGCGTTCAGGTTGAAGTTGTCAACTCTGCGCTAGTGCCGGACAATCACACTTTTGAGTTGCGATTCAGAACCCTGTTCGCGGACAGTATCCGCGCAAATGTTTTTGATCTGGTTGACCTCACCAGCGACGATACACTCTTTACCAATGGCTATGATTTGGAGGGCGCAGGAAGCGGCTTGGTGGGCACGGGCTTGCTGCCGGTGGTGAGTACTCCCAATACCGTCTCGGTAGATTCCGCCAGCGGTTTTACCGCCTCGAGCCTCACGAACGGCCGCCTGAAAATGACGTATCGCAATCCGTTGCCCATCAATCTGAAACGGCCCGGCTTCCCGGAGGATATGACCATCACCTTCAGCGACGTGCCGATTGATACTTCACTGCGCGGCTTTGGCTTGCTGCGCTCGCGCCCGACAAAATTTCGTGTCACAGCGCATACGGCAGGCGGCGATCTGCGCATGAAGTTTTATTTTTTGGATAAAGATAACGATGGCACGCTGAGCCTGCCTTTCCCGGATGAGTTTATCGACGTGGTAACCTATCTACCCAACAATCCCATCGCCTATGAAACCTGGCGCGTAGAATTGGACACCACCGGCCAGGCGCAACGCGGCACACTCAAGGCGCCCACGCTGGGGGATGTTTATGAAATGAAGTTGATTTACCCCTTCGAAAACGGCGAAGTTTATTCGTTTACTACCACTGGCGAATTTATCAACCCGGCAGCAGCGCAGAGCCTGGCCGCGCAAGAGCCTTATGTCGTGCCGAATCCTTATGTCGGGTTGGCGAGTTTTGAAGCGGAACGTTTCGCCATCTCCGGCCGCGGCGAGCGCAGAATGGAATTCCGCAATCTTCCGCAAAATTGCACGATTCGCATTTTCACCGTGCGCGGCGAGTTGGTGCAAACGCTGCAGCATGACGGCTCCGACTTTGGCATGGTGCCGTGGGATTTGCGTTCAAAAGACAATCTCGAAATTGCGCCGGGGTTGTATCTCTATCATGTGGATGCCGGCCCGCTGGGCAAGCATATCGGAAAGTTCGCAATCATCAAATGAGCATCAACGCAGATCATTGCGGATAACAGAACCTCAGCCCACGAGTCGGTTGTCTCACTAGGCTGGGGGCTATTCGTGAAGCAAAATCCGTCAGAGGAATTTGAATATGAAATCAAAACTCTCACTCGCCGCTGTTCTCCTGATGAGTAGCGTGCTTTTCAGTCAAAGCAAAACCGGCACCACCGTTGCGCAGTTTTTGTTGATTGAGCCGAGCGCGCGTTTGGCGGCCATGGGCAATGCCGGCGTTGCCATGTATGATGAAGTTGCGGCGGCCTATTACAATGCCGGCGCGATCGGGCATCAAAACGGCTACAGCGCACAGTTCTCGCACAGCACCTGGCTCGCGGATATTTCGTACAATTACGCGGCCGCGTCGCTGCAAGCCGGAGAGGTGGGCAATATTTTTATCAGCGTCACCTCGCTCAGCTCCGGCGAAATCGATGTGCGCACGGTCGAACAACCGCTGGGCACGGGCGAGCGCTACACGGTATCGAATCTCGCGCTCGGTCTTGGCTTCGGCAAACAAATCTCTGACCGCTTTTCCGTCGGCGTGCAATTGAACTACATTCAAGAAACCATCTGGCACAGCTCGTTGTCGACTTTTGCATTGAATGTGGGCACCGTCTATCGCCTTTCGGAGAACGGATTACGACTGGGCGCCAGTATTTCGAATTTTGGCCTGCCCGCGAATTATGATGGCCGCGATTTGCGCATCATTTTTGATCGCGATCCGGCCAAATATGGCGACAACAGCAGCCTCCCCGGTGAAGTGTTCACGGAGGATTATCCCCTGCCCGTTCTCTTTCGCGTGGGCGTAACCTATCCCATGCGCTTCAACGAGAACAACGTTGTGCACCTCGCCGTGAATGCTTTTCATCCCAGCGATAACACGGAGAGTATGAGTGTGGGCGCGGAATGGCTGCTGCTCAAATCACTGGCATTGCGCGGCGGTTATCAAAACCTCTTTTTGGAAGATACCGAAGTCGGCCTTACCCTGGGCGCAGGCCTGCAATTCGACGTCGACCAATACGGCTTTCGCTTCGACTATGCCTGGGCCGATCACGGCCGGCTGGAGAATACGCAGAGGTTTACACTGGGCTTCAGGTTTTGACAGCGCTTCTGAACATTGCCCCCATCGGATAGATTAAGTCCAGCGGATAAAGCCTTTTGCTTTCCATCGGTTGGTGTTGCTCGATGCGTGGGCGCCGCTCGAAAGGCTGCAGTTTTCAGCTTGCCTGATAGTTTATTCATTGGCGAGAACTACGGAAAGGTACTCTCATTGCAATGATCAATAGTGTACTCCTCGGATTTCCAGTCGGTGCTTGCCGAAGTTTGCGATGATTCCCGTTGAAAGTCCGAGCTGTTTCAGGAAAGTTTTCATGCGAACGATATGCTCAGGCAGAATACTGTCTTGCAATGCAGTGACATCGCAAAGTATCCGATTTTCGATGAGCCAAAATCGCATGGGAAAAGAACGAATGACTTTGCCATCATACACGACGTCAACAAGCTTGCGTTTTTCGATGGCAATCTGACGGTAACGTATTTCACTTTCCACCAAGCGTCGGCAGACAGATTTGCCGAACCCCAAACCATGTGTTTCAAACACAAAGAGCAACGCGCCTCTCAATTGTGCCAACGTGTTTCGTTCTGCTTCAGTAAGCCTGTCCTTGATGAAGCTGTAATCTTCGTGTATTTGCTTGGGCTTCTCTGTGAAGGGTAGACGTTTGCAGATGATCCGAGGAAATCCAGTGTTGACCAACAGCCCTAAATCTTTTTGCCAAAGCTTGAGATGAGAGAGAATTTGAATATAGTTTGACCGTAGAAAACCACAACGCAAGCATTTAAGCTCGACGATGACTTTATCCTCCGCCAAAAAATCCAGTTCAAAGGTTCTGATTTTCTCCTCGCGATGGATAAGCTCTCGCTGCTGCTTTGATACAAAAGCGATTCCCAACCTCATGAGTTTTCGAATCAACCCCTGATGATAGGTTTCTTCGTCAAACCCAACGCCGATTTCATTATGCACAGCGATCATGCATTTGCGCAGCTCATAAGTCAAAGCTTGGTGTAAGAGTTCCATGACGCCCCTCACTCAAAAGTTGGAAGTTTTTGCTTTATCTGTTGGCCTTAATCTATCCGTTGGGGCTAACATTCTCAAGCACATTTTGAGCACACGAAAATGAACTGCTCACCGATATTAACAATACCCATGCTTCTCGTGGCTCAATCTATCCTCGCTCAGTCTGAATACGACCGCCACGTCGTCTTCGATAACAGCCTCACTGACCGTTCGTATTATTTTAGTCGTGGCTATGCGGTCGCGCCGAGCACACTCGAGATTGTCGAAGGAAAATTTCCAATCGAAGAGCAAAATTATTTCAGCCCGCCGAATGCGCTGCGTTTGCAATGGCGCTCACAAACCGGCGGCGACTGGCGCATGACGCTCGAAGTCGCAAATCGTTACGGCCAGCGCTTCGAGTTCGAAGGCAACACGCTTTTTCTGCGCTGTTACTCCGAAACCGGATTATCGCTTGACGAGTCGCCCCTCATCGGCCTGCAAGACGCGAACGGCGCGGGTGTACCGGATATCAAGCTGCTCGCGTTGATCAAAACACTGCCCGCCAAGGAGTGGGTGCAAATCAAATTACCCTTCGCGGCTTACAAGCCAATATTCAACTGGACGGACGAAAATAAATTCAATCCGGCTCAACTCACGAGAATATTTTTCGTGCAAGGCCTCGATGATGGCAAGGAGCATGCTCTTTATATCGACGACGTGCGTGTGGGCGATGATACTCCGAGTGTTAACCAAACGCCGGCGACTCCTGCTGGCCTGAATGTGAAGGGCTATGATCGCCATCTCGACTTGACGTGGCAATACAACTCGCCAGCGCCCCCTTTCAGCTACAAAATTTATCGTTCATGGGACGGTCAAGACTATTCAGCTATCGGGACACAGAAGGGCCATCTCACCCGCTTTGTTGATTTCATTGGCGCGCAGAACAAGAAAGCCTTTTACAAAATTAGCGCAGTCGATGCGCACGACAATGAATCCGCGCTCTCTCAAGCAGTCAATGCAAGCACGCGCAGGCTGAATGACGAGGAACTGCTCACGATGGTGCAAGAAGCCTGCTTCCGTTATTATTGGGAAGCTGGGCATCCGAATGCCGGAATGGCGATTGAAATTTTGCCGGGCGATGAAAATCTTGTCGCGGTGGGATCATCCGGTTTTGGCATCATGGCGCTCGTCGTAGCGGTCGAACGCGGCTTCATCACGCGCGAACAGGGCGTGGAACGCATGTTGAAAATTGTGCGCTTTTTAAAAAGCGCCGATCGTTTTCATGGTGTGTGGCCGCATTTCTTAGACGGACACACCGGCAAGACCATTGCCTATTTCGGCAAATATGATGACGGCGGCGATCTCGTCGAAACCGCCTTTCTCGTGCAGGGGCTGCTCGTGGCGCGGCAGTATTTCAATCGTAACACGAAAGACGAACGCGAGCTGCTCGACACGATTGGGCTGAAGCTCGACGAAAGGATCGAAGAGCAGCGGGATCGGGATATGGAACCCGGCACCATCCTCGCCCAAGCGCCCCCTCCACGCCAAAGGGCCGAGCGGGGGACGGCGGTGCGCGTGACGGTGGCGTCCGATCGCTCGACTTCGACTTCGACTTCAGCGGAAGCGAACAAGCGCTACCTCTTTACCATCCGCATTCGCCTTCGCGACATTGAGAGTTCGGTGATGCTTCGAGTGGATCTGGCCGACTCTCGGGGAACTCGGACCGTCTATGAGAACGAGCACAGTCCGGAGGAGTTGGTGGAGATCACGGCCGAAGGGCAGGGCCCTCAGGCAACCTTCTCGATCTACTACGACAACGAACTCGTCAAGCAGGTGACCAAGGACTCTGCCGAACCAGACACTGGAGAAGAAACATGAAATGCGAGCTCGCCCCGTCGATCCTCTCGTGCGATCCAGGGCGATATCGCGAAGCGGTTGCCGAACTCCTTGCTGCTGGCGTTGAGCGAGTTCATTTCGACGTGATGGACGGACAATTCGTGCCTCCGATCACCTTTGGAGCGGGGTTGGTTCGTAGTCTGAGGGACCTCGGCGACGCGGTATTTGAGGCGCACCTCATGACGCTCACACCCGAATCCCACTTCGACGCATTCCTCGAAGCCGGGTGCCAGTCGATTATTTTTCATCAGGAAGCCACTCCCCACGCGCACCGGCTGTGCCAGCGGCTCCGAGAGCGAGGGATTCGCGCTGGGGTCGCGCTGAACCCCTCGACCCCCGTCGACGCGATATTGGAGGTGGCCGATGTGCTCGACCTTGCCCTGGTCATGACGGTCAATCCAGGCTGGGGAGGCCAGGAGTTCCTTCGGGCGTGCCTGCGAAAAGTCGAGACGATTCGGCGGGAGTGCCCGGACCTCGACATCGAAGTGGACGGCGGGATCGATCCTCTCACCTTGGGGCTTGCCAAAGCTGCAGGGGCGAACGTGTTCGTTGCTGGGAGCTTCTTGGCGAGTTGCCCCACGCTGACTTCGGGGGTCGAGCAGTTGAGGGCGGAATGCGACTGAAGATCGCCACCACGGCGTTCTTCTTGACCGGAATGGCGCTTCTGGCGCTTTGGCCGTGGCTGGTTGGGCCACGCCCCCCGGAAGGCGCTCCAAGGCCCGAATTGGCGAAGTACGCGCGTCGAATGTCGCTCTACGTGGTGGGAACGCT
>SZPB01000093.1 GCA_030263535.1 Cytophagia bacterium CHB2 | reverse complement strand
GCGCCGACAGCATGTTCGTGGCGCAACAGCTTGACAAGGGCAAGCGCTATTTTGACGCCGAGCAGTATCGCTCGGCCATTGACGCCTGGGAAGCCGGCTTGGTGCGGATACCTAACAATACCGAACTGCAAAACTGGGTCGAAAAAACCAAGACCCTGATCGAGAATCGTGTGGCGGAAATGCGGCGCCGGGCGCAAGTCTTCGAGCAGCAGGGCAACAATCTCGAAGCAATCCAAGCTTACAACCGGCTGGTGACGGAAGCGGAATTGAGCGCTGCGGAGCGCAACGCAATCAACGCGAAGATTGCCGAGCTGGATCGCAAGATGACCATCGATCAGCACTTCAATCAAGGCGTGAAATACTACGTCGACCGGCGCTACGCCGAGGCCATTGAATCGTTCAAGCGCGCGAAAGAAGCGCAACCGAACAACAAGACTATCGACGACTACATCTGGGATGCGGAGTCGCGCAAAGACGCGCGTGAAGAGCCGTTCTTGAATGAGGAAATCCGCACCAAATACGTGGAAGCCCTGCGCCTCAACAAGGGCGGCAAATCCGAAGAAGCGCTCAAGATTCTGATGGAGATTCAGCGCCAGCAGCGCTATAACAAACGCATTCTGGAGTTGATCGATCTTATCCGCGACAAGCTGCGCAAGTAAAACCGCGCTTGCATCTCTCGCGAAAAATACCGATTTTTTTGCAGTCCACTTTTTGCAAGGCACAAAGGCGCGCGTAGAACAGCATTTCGCCGTCTTTGTGCCTTCATGATGAAAAGAGCCGTCAACCTCACGCCTGTCCCTGGCTTTGCGGAGAAGGGTTTTGTTCAAGCAGATCATCAAAGAGGAACTCAAAGTTCCGGCCCACATTGATTACTTGGCGGATTTGCGCGAGTTCGTCAGCCGCACCGGGAAGAAGTACGGCTTCTCCGAAAAAATCATTAAGAATTTCAAGATTGCGATTGACGAAGCTGCCACCAACGTCATTCGCCACGCCTATCGTGAAGTCGAAGGCGGGGGGTTCCTGCTCATTCGTGCCATCATCAAGAAGAACAGCCTGACCATTTGCCTGATCGATCAGGGCAAGTATTTCGACCCCAAGCATGTGCAATCTCCGGATTTGCAGCGTTACGTGCAAATCGGCAAACGCGGGGGCTTGGGCATCTTCATGATGCGCAAGCTTATGGACGAGGTCGACTATCGCAAAACTGCAGAAGGCAACGAGCTGCGTCTCACCAAACACCGCGACGGCTCGTCGATCAAGCGCGGCCTCACGAAACCCATTACCTCGGCGGCTTCCGCGGTCAAAGCCATTCCCTTTTCGCTCAAAGCGAGATACTGGCTGCGCACTTTCGGTGTTTTGCTGACCGTAATTGTGGGCGGTTATTTTTATTCATTCTTCATGGTTGAACGCACCGAGCGCGCCGCATTTCTGAGCAGTTTGCGCGCCGTTTCAACGCAACTGAACAAAGCACTGCAGGAACGTCCGGAAGTATTGGACGACGTCACCGGCGATATTATTGGCGATTTGTTTGCCAGCATGTACCGCCCGTATGCTAATTCACTCCACGATTTGGTGTTGGTGAATGCCAGCGGTGAAATCATCGGCCATAACCGTGCGGAATTTTTGTTCGCCAAGTTTGACAAGCTGGCGAACCCGGGCGAAGAGATCGAAGACAATATCCGGTCGTACCGGGTCAACTCTGACGCCGGCCCGGTCGAAGTGTATGATCTTATCTCCGTTATCCAAAAGCCCGGTGGCGGCACGCAGCAAAACCTCCTTCATGTTCGCGGGTTAAAGTCGCATCTTGACAGCCGCATCTCGGCGCAGCGCTGGGAACAAGGCCGTTTGGCAGTCGCCGTGGCGGTCGTCACCGGCATTGGTTCGTTCCTGCTGATTTACATGCTGATGAATCCGCTGCGCAAGTTGACGGAATGGGTGCGGCGCGCGGATCACGGTGAGTTGGGCGACGAGATGGACATCGACAGCTCGTCGGAGATCGGCGAGATTGCGCAAGCGTTCTCGGAAATCACCAACAAATTCCGCGAATCGCAGAAGAATCTTGCGGATCAAGAACGCTTGCAGCGTGAAATGCAAGTGGCGCAGGAAATTCAACAAACCCTGTTGCCGAGTGATTTTCCGGACCTGGAGGGTTACGAGCTGGCGAGCCATTACGAAGCGGCGCGCGAAGTGGGCGGCGATTATTACGATTTTGTCGAAGTCGATAAAGACACACTCGGCATCGTAGTGGCAGACGTGTCCGGCAAGGGCGTGCCCGGCAGCCTGGTGATGACGATGATCCGCACCGCGCTGCGCACGGAAGCCCGCGGCGTGAAAGATGCCGCGGAAGTCTTGGCGCGCGTGAATAAATTCGTCAGCGGCGATGTGAAGAAGGGCATGTTCGTCACACTGTTTTACGTCATCATCGACAGCAAGCACCGGCGGTTGAATTACGCCAGCGCCGGCCACAATCCCATGATTCTGTATCGCGCCTCGACCAAGCGCACGTATTATCTCAACCCGCGCGGATTTCCGGTCGGCATTCGACTGCCCGACGAAGATCTCTTTCGCAAATCAATCGAGAGCGATACGATTCAGTTGATCGAAGACGATGTTTTGCTGATTTATACCGACGGGATTACCGAGGCAATGAACTCCCGGCGGGAGCTGTTCGGCGAGGAGCGTTTATTGAAAATTATCCGCGACTACGGGCATCTGCGGGTAAAACCCTTTGTGGAAAAAATCAAGGACGAGATTCTGTCGTTCACCGAAGGCGCGCCCCAATCCGACGACATCACCCTCGTTTCGGTTAAAGAAAAGACTTCACCGGAGAAGGAGGAGCTGCGGCGGGCGCGTGCCGCGCACAAAGCAATTCAGGCCGGCGCCAGCATTCGCGAAGCCTGTGAAACCGCTGGCATCACGACGTATGCTTATTACAATAAGTATAAAAAGGAGTTTGAAGAAAAGGGCAGCGAAAACTACGAGTTTGATGCGGAAATTTCGGTAGAAGCGAAGCATATCGCGATCGAAGATAAAATTAAAATTTTTGACATTATTAAGAACAATCCGGAATATGGCGCAAAGCGCATCAGCGAAGAGTTGAATGCGGAGAAGTACGATTTTACGATTATCGGGGAAAATAAAATTTATGATGAGTTGGTGCGCAGCCGGCTGAACACGCGGCAATTGCGCGAAGCATTTGTCGCGCGCGGCACGCGCAGCAAACGCCCGATGAAGCCGCCGGGCACGCCGATGCTGACGCTCAAAGGCGAAGTCATCATCAGCCGTGCGCCGATCAGCGAGCCGATTGCGCCGGACGCGAATGCAAAGCCGGCGCCTCACGAAGCGGATTTCAAAAACCGCAAAGCCGTGCCCGGCAAAAGCGCCGGCGAGCCCCCGGTCGAAATCATGCCGCATAAACGGCGCGAAACAGCGCCGTCGGAAGAGGCGGCAGACACCGCGCGGGCGATGCGCGAAGAGTTGCTGGACGACCAGGCCAAGTCGAAAACAACTGCCGGCTTGTTTGATTCGACCAGCACTCAGGAATTTTCTGCAGCCTCAGCCGGCAGCTGTTTGGACGCGATAGCCGCGACGGATTTTAATTTTGAGGAGCTTTTTGCCGGCGGAGAGATTCTTGAAGATCAGCCGCCGCCAACTCCTGAGCGGGCGCCGGTTGAGCCGGAAACTTCGCGCCGCGACGAAACGGCTGATTTCACGCTCGCGCCGGGAACCGACAGGGTGCGAGACGAGGACATCTTTGCAGCCGTTGAGGATTTACTGCAAAGCGAGATCGAATCATCTTTTGGATTCGAGAACAGCCGCGCGGTGGATCTGGAAAGCCTCCCGCCCAATGGAGGGCTAAACGATGCGGTTCCTGCCAAAGCCGCTGCGGAGGCCGGGGCCGGCAAAACCACCACCGATTCGCATGTCGTACCGTACGTCGAAGTTGATGAGCTGCTCGAGCAGAGTTATGCGGAAAACGCGGCGACTCCGCCAGAGGAACACTATGCGCGGCAGGAGTTTTATGACGAGGAAGCGCCGGACAGCGGGACGCAGCCGAGTCAGCAAGCCGTAGAGGAAACCTCGTCTCATGCGGCTGCGCCTTCGGCGCATGCGCCGGAAGAACATGCCGCCCAGTCTGCAACGCCGAGAGGGCGCGAACACGCCGCCAAGAACGGTGAGCCGGGCGACGACGAGCGGGAAAAATTATTGATTGCCGGGCTGCGTTACTACAAGCGCGGCCAGTTTGACGATGCGATTGCCGAATTCCGGCAAACGATTGCGCGCTATCCGAATTTCAAAGAAGCGCACAGCATTTTGGGAAATGCTTATTTTCGTAATCGCATGTATGACGACGCCAGCCATGCGTATGCGCGTGTGAAGGAGCTGGATCCGTCGGATACCACGGCGTATGAAAACATGGGAGTGATTTTTGCGAATCGCGGTGAATACATGGACGCGATGAAGGAGTGGCAACGCGTGCTCGAGATCGATCCCAGCCGCGACGACATTCGCCGCAAAATCGAGTTGGCCGCGCGCATGATGATGAAACGCGCGTCGGCTTAGTTGGCAACTTCTGGTATGGCGGCCCGCCCTGCGCGCGGCGGCAGCCGTTGAGGAGTTAATTCTCTGTTGACTTTGATTCGTATTCTTGTATATTGCGCAACGGTTCAAAAATAGAGTATGCCTTAGGAGTGAACCATGGAAGGTATTCAGGTGTCCGTGGAAAAAGCCGGTGTGAATAGTAACATCGCCGTGATCAAAGTCGGCGGTTATATTGATACCACCACGTCGGCCGAGCTTGAGCACGCACTCGAGGGCTTGCTCAAAGCCGGCATGAATGACATCATCATTGATCTCGGCAACGTCGATTATATCAGCAGCGCGGGCTGGGGAATTTTCATCAGCGAAATCAAGGGCATTCGTGAACGCGGCGGCGACTTGAAACTCGTGCGCATGATTCCGGACGTCTACGAAGTTTTCGAGCTGTTGGAATTTCATTATATTCTCAAAGCCTTTGACACCATCGAAGAAGCGGTGCATGATTTCGACCGCAACAGCAGCCTTCCGCGCAAGGGCGCGCCCCGCCCGGCTCCCAAACCCAGTCCGGCCGGCAACGGCGGCGTGATGGTCAAGAATGCGCCCAGCGCGATGGTGATGGAGCAACCCGCTGCTCCCAGAGCCAAATCGGCGAACAGCATCGATGATTTTATTCGAGAAATTATCACCGAGCAGCCCGATGCCGGCACGTTCAAGATTAAGCAACTGCTGGCAACGCCGCGCTTCGGCATGCACCGCCTGAGCTGGTTCGACGTGCGCCGCCGTCTCAAGGAAATCGGCCTGGATTCCAAACAGAAACGGGTGGCGTTTCTTAAGCAGAAGGTTGGCTGAGTGTATTTCTTTGAAGATTTGCCTTTTCCCGGCATAAAGAAAACCCCGAAATTCTCGGGGTTTTTCTCGTTATAGCATCAACCTTCGGCATCTGACATGCCGAATTCAACCCGTCTCACTGCTTTTTTTTCAGATGATATTTCAAAATCATCGCATCGCAGTGGCTGAAATTATTCTATCACTTTATTCAGGTTAGCGAGGGATTGCGGATGGAACAGAAATCTCACATTAAAACCCCAACTGCGGGACAGGCGATCACTCTGGCGCACGGCAAGCTCAGTGTGCCGGATCAGCCGATCATTCCATTTATTGAAGGCGACGGCACCGGCCCGGATATCTGGCGCGCCTCGCAAGCCGTTTTCGATGCCGCGGTTGCCAAAGCTTATGCCGGTAAACGGCGCATCGCCTGGCTCGAAGTTTACGCCGGCGAAAAATCCGTGGCCGTTTACGGCAACAACACCTGGCTGCCGGACGAAACGCTCGAAGCCGTCAAAAAATACCGCGTCGCCATCAAAGGCCCGTTGACCACGCCCGTCGGCGGCGGTATTCGCAGTTTGAATGTCGCGCTGCGGCAGATACTCGATCTATATGTCTGTCTGCGCCCGGTGCGCTATTTTTCCGGCGTGCCTTCTCCGGTCAAACATCCGGAGCGCGTGGACATGGTGATCTTCCGGGAAAACACCGAAGATATTTACGCCGGCATCGAATATCGCGCCGGCACCGAGGAAGCGAAGAAAGCCGTTGCCTGGCTGCAAAACGAGATGGGCGTGAAAAAGATTCGCTTTCCGGAAACCTCCAGCATCGGCATCAAGCCGGTGTCTGCAGAAGGCTCCAAGCGCCTGGTGCGTGCCGCGATCAGCTACGCCATCGCGCAAAAGCGCAAATCGGTAACGCTGGTGCACAAGGGCAACATCATGAAATTCACCGAAGGCGGGTTTCGCGATTGGGGCTATGAACTGGCGCGTGAAGAATTTGGCGCGCAGACGGTGAGCTGGGAAGAATGCGGCGGCAAACCGCCGGCGGGCAAAATCTTGATCAAAGATGCAATCGCCGACGCGTTTTTGCAGCAAATCCTCACCCGCCCGGAAGAATACGAAGTGATTGCGACGCTGAATCTGAACGGCGACTATATTTCCGATGCGCTCGCCGCGCAAGTGGGCGGTATTGGCATCGCCCCGGGCGCGAACATTAACTACGATACCGGTTTTGCGATTTTCGAAGCCACGCACGGCACCGCGCCCAAGTATGCCGGCCAGGATAAAGTCAATCCCGGTTCCGTCATCCTCTCCGGCGCATTAATGTTCGAATACATGGGCTGGCACGAGGCGGCCAAGCTTATTGAAACCGCGCTGGCCAAAACCATTCAGCAGAAAATCGTCACGTATGATTTTGCACGGTTGATGGAAGGCGCGAAGGAAGTGAAATGCTCGGAGTTTGGGCAGGCGCTGATCGGAAATATGTGATCTGATCACAAACAGGTTTCAACTAAAACCCCGCAGGGAAGATTTGTCTTTCTGCGGGGTTTTTTATTGCGCGCCGGGCGAGTATGTCACAGCGATCACCGAACATTAAAATAGCCGGCGCACATTTGACCCAAGTTCCAGCAGGATAAGCCTAAACCGAGAATGAAAAATTCAACGGATGAAAGCGGCCAACGGATTTTGTTGTGGCCATCTGGCGGCAGATTTTATCCGCCGGAGAAATTTTTGCATTTCTTGTTCTATCGAAAAATGTATGGCCTTGTCACAGTCGAGTTTTTACGTGGCATTTATCTTCCGCACCCACACGGCAGAGCTTGTAATATCAAGCAAACAGTTTTCACCCGTGAAAGCAGTGTTGAGAAATTTGACGCTAGTGCATTTGCTTCTCAGCAACAGAAAGGGTCTCTGCCATGAAAAACTGCCGTCGCATGACTGCCGTCCTGTGCGCCTTGGTTTTGCTCACGCTGGCAAATTGGCCGCGCGCCGCTCACGCGCAGGAACGGCAAATCAGACGTACCTGGGGTGTCTCCACCTATCTGCAAACCGCGCCGATCAACCTGGTCATCCCGATCTGGGTTACCCAGCAAGTCGTGCTTGCTCCTCTGGTCAACTTCAATTATCTGGAAAATTCTGCCACCACCATTGGCGGCGGCGTCGCCTTGCGCATTTATCCGGTCATGGAGCGCGTTGCGCCGTACTGGGGTGTGCGCGCGCAAGCGGCCACCGTTATTCCCAGCGGGGGCGGCGGCAGCGCCACCGGCTACGCTGCGGCCATTTATTTTGGCGGTGAATTTTTTATTAATCCCAAATTCAGCCTGGGCGTCGAACCAGGCGTAACCGTTACACTGCCGCCTTATTCCGGCCCAATCAACGTGACCACCGCTACTGTGATGGTGGCAACGGTTCATTTTTGACGAGAAGTATTTTGCGAAGGGAGAAAGCGAAAGGAAGACAGCAAGCTCCACTTTACACCTTACACGTTACACCGTGTAAGGTGTAAAGTTTGCAAGGCAAATCAGTAAAACACTTCCGCAGACCATACCAAACCTGGCAGCCAATCGGCGTTGCCGCTCACGTGCCGCATACCCGCGCTGAACCAGCCCAAATAGTTTCCCAACACACTCGTTTTAGATGAACGCTTGATGCGAAGCGCGCCCTTCTCCAGGCTCTCCACCACCAATTCGCCCGTTACACCGTTCTTGTCCAGAAAATAAGTTGCCTCAAAATTGTTGCTTTGTCCGGTGCGGCGCCAGATGCCGGTGAAACCGCCCTCTTTTACAATCCACACCGCGCCCAGGCCTTGCTGGCTCACCGGCGCCTCGAAAAAGGGCTCGCTCGTCCATGTTGCTTGCGCCGACCACGTGGCCGTGCCGTGATACCCGCGTCCGCTTGCGTCGGCGGCGCCGTGATAACTGCCCAGCGCCTTGCCTTGATCCGTCCGTTTGATTTCGATCGCCCCATTCACCGGCTCGCCCATGGCCAGCTCCGCATGCAAGCCGTCTTTGGTGAGAAACCAAATCGCATCGAATACATTGCTTTTGCCGCGCCGTGTCCAAACACCGGTGAAATCGCTTTCCTGCACCAGCCATACACTGCCCAGCGTTGTTTCCGTGATCGTGATCGCGCCGCCCGAGCTTTCTTCGGAAATGACTTTCGCCAGACTCGAGCACATGTTGGAAATCTCGTCCTCGCTGTTGCCGCGAATGTTCTGGCTCTTCTTTACCTCCGCGGTTTCCACATCGATGAAGCGTGAGTTGAGCGTGTAGGTTTTTCCGGTGCGCACGATGCTGCCCACCACCACCATTTTCGCGCCCAGCAGTTTGCCCACCTCCACGATGGCTTGTTCGTCCACCGCGCCGGAAATTTGTAGACTCTGTTCTTCCATCACCTTCACCAGTTGCGCGCGCTCGATGATGCGATAGGTGCCCAGGCTGCCGAGCTCGGTGCGCAAGATTTCAGAGGCCGCGAGACCGAGCGAGGAGTCGCAGCCAATGCTTTGAAAATCCAGCACCGCAATGCGCGGCTTTTCGTCCTGGCCGAAACACAAAGCCGCGAACATGATTAGAAAAAGAAATACGAGATGAACGCGATGAAACCGCATACCGCAACCCCTTTCCAATGAAAATTTCTGGGAAGATATCCCGAGCGGAATATTTTTGATCAGCATGGCGCAATGTCTGAAAATGAAAGGAATTTCTCAAGACAAAGTTTTGCGTGAAGTCAGGCTTGGACACAAGGGGCTGAGATGGTACCACGACTCGTCGAGTCCAAGCCTGACTTCCCCGCAAGCGAATGTGAAAAGATTGCAACCTCTCCGGCGGAAGCAAGTTGTTTGAACGTACTTGCAGGACTTTGCGGGTATCTTACCGGAACAATATCGGGGAGCCTTCCTGTGCCATCATTTGGCCATGATGATCATATTCGATCAATTTTGCCTGTTAGGTCGGGCAAACAAATTCCGACGATAAATAGTATTTGTCGAGAATTAAGAAACCGTTCGGGCGGTACCTTTTGAACTATGTATAAATTATGAAATAGTAGAAACGTTAATTGCCAGCGACTAGGCGGCAAATTTTCAAGCGATTATTGAATTTCTGGTGGATTGTATCTTCGTGCAAGGCAGGATGAAATGCAGTTAGACAGACAAGTTAGTCTCAACGCAACAAAATAACTTGCTTACAAACCCCTCAATCTGGTTGTCGAGGAGATCACACCGTGCAGGTGGCGTCATGAATAGAAGACAAAAAAACATTTCACAATCACAACCAGTTCGACTCCTTTACCTTTTGCTCTATCTCGCTTTCCTTTTCCTAATAAACCGTCTGGCATTTGACCAATGGTTGCCGCTCACAACTTCCAAAGGCCTCTGGTTTTATTCCGGCGCCGCCGCGATGATTCTGGGAAGTCTTCTTGCTACGCCCTTTTTCACAAGTCCAGCCAATGCCATCTCATACCTGGTAGCCGCACTCACCGCCATTCTTGCATTTGATGTGCCAAGCACGACTCTATATGACATGCTCCCACGACAATGTGTTATCTTTTTCTGTTTTGCGTTGCTAACGGTTTGTGTATTGAATATTGTTTTTAAGGACTCAAAAAACCGATTGAGGCACAACGTGGCGGAGATCGCGCGTATACTGGCCGATAACCTGGGAAATCCTCGTTTTGTGTATGCCATAATCATCATTTTTGCTCTTTGGGAATATCGTCTTGATTCCCCGAAAGAATTGTTCTTTGTTGGCGTAGCCGGCCTCGTGGTTGCGGCTCAACAACCACTTGAGTCTATCGGGACCTTAGTTCAGCACATCCGCAACGTGTGGCGCCCCCACGCTGCGCCTGCAGTGGTTGGCTGTATGGTTGCCCAACAAATGCCTGGTCTATTTTTGATTCAACAGAATGATGCAAAAACTATTCAACCTGGTTCGTGCCTGCTTGTCGCTGATAAAAATGCTGCGTTCAAGATAGGCATAGCTCTCAGTTATTTTAGCGGTGATGAAGGCAATCTGATTCGTGCCCTTGAAATCACTATCCCCGATCAACACCACTCTCACATGGTCGAGCTAGCGAAACGTATTCCTGAAGGTTTTGCTGGGATTCTTTGTAAAGCAGAATTCGATATTCTTCAGGACGATATTGAGGTACTAAAAAATTTTCGATCCTTTCTTGGAATTGTCAGTCCCGAAACCTGCACTGGACGGCTCTATTTTGAAGTTATGCAGGAAAAAGATATTGAACAGGGGAGGCTTGTCGAAACTTTTGTTGGTGAGAAGCGCGTTCTTTACCAAGTGCTTGATGGTATTACAAAAGAAAAAATCATGCAGCATAAAAATACCTATGGCTTCGCACGTGGGGAAGCCGCGCAAATCGGAATTTGGGACGAAGAAAAGCGAAAATTCAAACCGTGCAACTGGATTCCCCGGCTCAATACGCCTGTTTTCCTCAAGGACATTGAAAAGCCGGATCAAAATGCTATGGCAGTTGGATACCTACCGTCAACCAATTATGAAGTTGGGATTAAAAGCCTTGACGAATTGGTGACACACAACACGGCGATTCTCGGAATTCTCGGTGTTGGAAAATCAATGCTGGCTATTGAATTGGTTGAGCGGCTGATTAAGCACGGGGTCAAGATGATCTGTATTGACTTGACAAATCAATACGCGACAGAGTTATCTGACTTTTATGATACTGAACACGAGGCTGAATGTCTAAAGAAAATTGAAGATGCCGGCCTGCAAGGACGAGATGAATTTAAGGACAATCCAGATGAGGGCGGTAGCGTTCAACATTTACGAGAAGCAATCTACAATGATCTCAAGCGGTTCCTCACAGAAGACGGCTCGCGCAGTTTGAAAATCTATAACCCTGCTGCTTTGTCCGCAACCAAACAGGAACAAGAACCCAAATCATTCAAAGCTGGAAACGACTGGCGTAGAGGTGCTGCTTTGTGGCAAGTCACACCTGTTGAAATTACTCGCATAATTGCAGAAACCTGCCTGTCGTTGCTACAGGGAACAATGTCAAACAAAGCGCGGGCCTGTCTTGTGTTCGAGGAGGCACACTCCTTGGTTCCTGAATGGAATTCTGTGGCCTCAGATGGTGACAAAACTGCGACAAATGGCACTGCGCGAGCGATTCTGCAGGGTAGGAAGTACGGGCTTGGCTGTCTCCTGATCACGCAGCGAACAGCAAATGTGACAAAGACAATACTGAACCAGTGCAACACTGTCTTTGCGATGAGAACTTTTGATGATACTGGAAAAGAATTTCTTTCAAATTATATCGGTAGGGAATATGCGTTGAAGTTGCCATCGCTAAAAGAACGTCATGCAGTCTTTTTCGGGCGAGCCTCTAGCTGCGAAAATCCTGTGATGATCAGGCTCAATGATCAGTCTGATTTTCGAAATACATTTCGTGCCTCAAAAGGTAATAATAACATGGATTAATGCTTTTTAGACATTTGTATTCAATTCCCGGGATTGCCCCCACCGCAAAGCTATGGACGACATCATTTTCGACGAACTTGGCCTCACCCGGGCCGAGCGCAATGAAGTCTATTGGAGCGTGGCAGAGTTGGTCCAGCAGCGGTTAGACAAAGCCGCCACGCGGTAACACCCTCCAAGGCTGGGCGAAGTCTGACTTCCCCGCGCTTGTCTTGGACTCAACGGGTTACGGTACCATCTCAGCCTCTTGTGTCCAAGCCTGACTTCCCCGCGCTTGTCTTTCCCACGCGATTCTCCCGCGCGTGGATTTTGCGCATCAATCGTGGCTCCCAATCTTCGGCAAGGGGATCGTGTACGAACTCTCGATATAGCCCGGCATCATTGGCAAAAAGCTTCAACACGGATGAAAAATCGCAGAGCATTCCATTGCGCTTTCCAATCACATCGCAATAATTTGAGTAAGGCCAATCCTCCGGCTTCCGGCACAATCCCGCCTTCACCGGATTGCGATGGAGATAGCGCGCCACCCGCATCAAGTAACCGGCCTCTCCCACATGCTCATCGCGAAACGGCCCCTGAAACAATGAACCGACGGTTTGATATTTTTCATTGTAGGTTTTACTCAGGCTGGTGCCAAAAGCTTGCATCATGAGAGAAATGGCGTTGTTGCCGTCTTGGCGTGCGAGCAAATGATAGTGGTTGGGCATCAAGCAATAGGCGATGAGCGTGACTGCGTAAGATTTCAAATAATCCCGCAGTTGCCGCAGGAAATAAAGATAGTCGCGATCATCATGAAAGACCGGCGCTTTGCGGTTGCCGCGATTGTAGAGGTGATAGGTATGGCCGGTGAGCAGCTTCATGCGGCGGTTCATGGTTCCCTCCATTAGCGTATTGGGCGAAGTCAGGCTTGGACGCAAAGGTCTGATAAAGCATTTCGACTCGTCGAGTCCAAGCCTGACTTTCCCCAGCGTTTTATTACGACAACTTCTGCCGCGCGGCGCGCAGCAGCATGAAACACAGGCCTGAGAAGAAGACGAGGCCAATGATGTCCGCCCAACCGCCCATGCTTTCCCAGCCATGAATGCCGACCAAATCCAGCACCCAGGTGAGAATCGAAATCTCCGTGCCTTGTGCGTTGGTGGTGGAAATGCCGCTGAGTAAGGCAATGGCCACGCCGGTAAGCGAGCCGCCCGCCACCAGGCCGGTGCTGTAAAGCATGCCGGAGCTGACTTCGGATTCTTCGTGCCCGGCTTTGTGTCCCGCCATTTTATCCGCCAAGGCTTTCATCAAACCGCCGACAAAAATCGGGGCCGTGGTGGAAAGCGGCAAATAGGCGCCCACGGCAAACGACAGCGAGCGCACGCCGCACAGCTCGACGACTACTGAGATGAACATGCCGACGAACACGAGCCCCCACGGCAAATCTTGCGCAAGCAAACCTTTGATGATGGTTGCCATCAACGTGGCTTGCGGCGCGGCATAGCGATCCGAACCGATCGCGTGTTTCACGCCTTCGAATTGCATCGAGTTATCGATGGTTTGCAGCGTCCAGCCGATGACGAACGTGGAAACCACCACGCCGATTACCAAGCCAAGCTGCTGGTAAATCGGCGTTGCGCCCACGATGTAACCGGTTTTCAGATCCTGGCTGGTGGCGCCGGCGTTGGCCGCCGCGATGCACACGATGCCGCCGACGGCCATGGCGAGCGATTGATAGCTTTCGCCGGTCCAGCCCAGGCCGACAAAGATCAAACACGTCGCCATCAACGTGGCGATCGTCATGCCTGAAATGGGATTTGAGGAAGAACCGATGATACCAACGATGCGCGAGCTGACGGTGACAAAGAAAAAGCCGAACACCACCACCAGCAAACCCATCAACATCGTGCCGGGAAACGTGCCGGGCAGTTGCGGCAGAATCGCAACGATGATGACCAGCGCGAGTGAACCGAGAATAACGTAAGTAATCGGAATGTCGCGTTCGGTGCGCGTCTGAGCCACGCCGGCTTTCGCGTCTTTCAAGTTCTTGAAACTGTCGCGAAACGCGGACACGATGGTGGGCAGCGTGCGAATCAACGTGATCAAGCCCGCGGCCGCCACCGCGCCTGCGCCGATGTAGCGCGCATAGCCCAGGCGAATCTGCGTCGGCGTCATTTGTGAAATGAGCAGATCGCCCATGCCGGGTTTGAGAAATGTCGGCAGGGCGTCGCCGATGTAGCTGATGAGCGGCACCAGCACCAGCGCGGAGAGCACGCCGCCGGCCACCAACACGCCGGCAATGCGCGGCCCGATGATGTAGCCCACGCCTAAATATTCCGGCGTGATCTCAGCCGCTACACTGGCATTGGGGAACGCCGAGTTGCGCGAAAACGCGAAGCCCGGCACATCTTTCCATAAACCAAGAATGCTCATAAATGATTTGTACAAAAACGCAATGCCGAGTCCCGCGAACACTTTGCCCGCGAGCGAGCCGCCGCGCTCGCCTGCCACCAGCACCTCCGCGCAAGCCGTGCCTTCGGGATAAGGCAGGGTGCCGTGCTCTTTCACGATCAGCGAGCGGCGCAGCGGCACCATGAACAGCACGCCCAAAATGCCGCCCACCAGCGCGAGCGTGAAGATGTTGAAGTAGTTGAAAAACGCTTCGCCGCCCGCCAGAAAAATCAGCGCGGGAATCGTGAACGCCACGCCGGCGGCCACGGATTCGCCCGCCGAGCCGATGGTTTGCACGATGTTGTTTTCGAGAATGGTGGATTTGCCAAAGCGCTTGAACACGGCAATGGCCAGAACGGCGATGGGAATGGAGGCGGAGACGGTGAGGCCGGCGCGCAACGCGAGATACACCGTGGCCGCGCCGAAAATCAGGCCGAAAATCGCGCCCAAAATAATGGCCTTCGCCGAAAACTCCGGAATGATTTGATCATCTGCAATGAACGGCTTGAACTTCGCATCTGCCATGCAACACCTCCCTCTCTCGGATTGTTTCTCCCGGCCTTCGCTGTGAGTTAAGTGGAAGAGGGCCGGAGCAACGCGATGCAGTTATTGGATATGTGAATAGCCTGTTTCATGATGATGAGGGGATCGGTTTCGCCGCACCAGTAACTTGTTACACAAATTTAATGGCCGCAATATACCCACCAATGAATTTGGGCGCAAGCCCTTTATGCAACTCCGGCGGGAAGCGGCGGCGAGGTTGTGGCACACTGCCAGGAGTTCCGCTGCCCTCTGCGAAACACCTTGACAAAGGTTCGCGTTTTTTGCATTGTGAACATCGTTTTGGCATTTGCGGGCCGGATATTTTTCAAAAATGGCGGTTACCTTTTCAAACTCCGAATAAAATTCTGACGGATTTTCGCCCACTGAAAGGGCTTTTTTCTTTCTGTGCGATTCCACTTCTTTGGGGGAAGTTTTCGAAGCTGCCCGAAGAGCTTCGACTTTCAGCTTGTCCGAAAATTGGGGTAGTTTATAACACCGAAGATAATCCGTGAAAATCAGTGTTCATCCGTGGCTAAAACCCCCGGCAGTAAGCTTTGGCACAAGAAGGATATTCCTGAACCCAAAAAGTTTTGAATGAACGAAAGGCATGCTTCAGACAGTTCAATCTCGCCCGGCGAGCTGAACATTTCCAGCGGCAGGCTGTCTTTGTATTGAAACGGATTACGCAGCCGGCGCCTTGATTCTAAATAAGATTAACGCGTTCATGTCCCTCACGACAACATCCCAATCGAATACCTCGACTCTGCCAGGCCTTGATGCAGCGATCGCCTCCCGCGAGAAAACGGCGGTCACGCTCGCGCTGCTGTTTCTGCTCTTTCTCGGTTTGCTGGATGTCCAAATCATCTCGCCGATTTTGCCCGCGCTGGCGGCCGATTTTCAAACCTCGATAGCCGCTGCCGGAGTGGCCGTGACGATTTATGCGGCAGCGGCCTCTGCTTGCGCGCTGGTGATTGGGCCGTTGTCCGATCACTTCGGCCGCTTGCTGTTTTTGCGCTGGGCCGCGGCCTTCTTCGGACTGGCAGCCGGGCTGGCGTGGTTTGCGCCCAGCTTTCCGGTTTATCTGGCGGCGCGCCTGTTTGCGGGCGCAGCCGGAGGCGTGATTTCCGCATGCGTGATCGCGCAAATCGCCGATTTATTTCCATATGAGGCGCGCGGCCGCGCCATGGGCTGGATCGGTGCGATGTATTTCGCCGCTGCGGTGGTGGGGGTTCCGGCAGGCGCCTGGATGGCGGGAAGCTGGGGTTGGCGTTTCATCTATGTGATTCTGGTTGCGCTCGCTATTATCGTGGCTGTGTTGCTTTTTCGCCGCCGCGCCTCCTTCACGCATGCTTTGCCCGCGCTTGCTCAAGCGCCGCAAACCGAGGATTGGAGTTTTGCGCGGCTCATTACCCAACAAACCAAAGCCTATGCGCACTACTGGCGCATGCCTGTAACACGCCGCGGCTTGCTGCTCGCCCTGGCGTTTGCTGCAACAGCTTCCGGATTGCTGACTTATTTAGGCGCGTGGCTGAACGCGGCTTTCGGCATGACGGCGCCGCAAATCGGATTGGTGTTTCTCGTCACCGGACTGGCCTCGACGATTACGGCATTTTCCGGCGGCTGGTGGTCGGATCGCTTTGGCAAACGCCGCTTGATCGTGATCAGCAGCGGCCTGCTGGTCGCGGTTTTGCCGGGGCTGGCGCATGTCACGACGATGGTTCAGCTTTATCTCGCCTGTGCTGCCGGCGGCGTTTTTCTGGCTTTGCGGGAAGGCCCGTTTCAAGCCTTGCTCACGGAACTCGTGCCGGCGCAGCAGCGTGGGGCTTATCTCGCGCTGCGCAATTTCACCTCGCAACTCACTATTGCTGCCAGCGCCGCGGCCTGCGGTTTTTTGTATGAACATTTCGGCTTCCGCGCGATCTGTTATTTCGCCGCCGGTTTCAGCCTGTTGGCGATGTTCGTAGCGGCGCGCACTGCCGATCCGGCAGAACGGGACGGCTCTACAAAGGTCGCATGATTAAGCACAGAGGGCGTTGCGATCGGGATTTCATCATTTCGCTTTTGCGGCCCGAACGCGCGCCACATAAACGACGGTCGCAGGGGCGAGCCCCGACAGCATGTTGCGCGGAAGGCATTGTCATCTCGCCGCGTTCGGCAATTTCCCGCGCTTCTTCGAGATCGGCTCAGGCGAGGGCAAATTCATTTTGCGCGCGATCGCAGGCGGCGCGTGCAAATAAGCCGCGCGGCAAATGATGGCTTGTGATTCGTGCAATCCCGTAGGGATGATCTGTTTGTAGAATCGTCTTTTCGCTTCAAACGAAACGCCGGCGGCGTGACATGTCACCGCTGACGCGGTTTATGAACGAGGGGGCGGTGCTTGGCTATAAACATGGCATCCCTTCGGGATTTTTTATCTGCAATGCAGAGTCTTGCGCTACGCTTTGGCTGATTGCAACTGCTTCCGCAACGCCTCCACCTCCGGTTGGCGCCGGCCGTAGCCCATTTCCTCGATCATCCTCGCCGCAATGTCCAGATGCTCTCTTGCCCCTGCCATTTGCCCCTTGCAACCTGCACGCTTCAAGATGATAATCCGCCAAAAGCAATTTCATCTCGCCGCGCTCGGCAATTTCTCGCGCTTCTTCGAGATCGGCCCAGGCGAGGGCAAATTCATTTTGCGCGCGATCGCAGGCGGCGCGTGCGAATAAGCCGCGAGTAATAAACTCTTGTGCTCCAGCCTCCCGCAAGCCTGCCACGGCTTGCTGCAGATACCCCTCGGCTTCGCTCAGGGCGAGCAGCCAAAACGCGCGGTCGAGGGAGAGATTGTCAAGGGCAATTGTGAGAAGCCATCTGTTTCGTTTTGAAATTTCAAGCGTCTGCCGGGCGCGCTTTTGCACCTTCTGGTGATGCCCCTGACTCAGCAGCAGATCATAGAAATCCCGTTGGGTGATGCACAAAAAAAATTGCACGAGAGCCTGCTGGCAACTCCGGAGTGAAATGGTTATAGCCATGCGCGCACGCCGTTTCTACAAACTCCGATAGGCGTGGCATATTTGGTTTTCACGATAGCGCCCGCGCCATGGCGATGAAATCTATATGCCACTCCTCGCGGAGTTGTATGTGGCTGGCCGTTGAGCTTTGACGAATCGCAACTATCGTGCAAGATTCGGGTTCTATAAAAGCAAATATGCGCCAATAGCTGAGACGGATCGAAAGCAAAGAATGCTCGAGCAACCTGGCGATCTTTCCTCAATTCGTGTTTGTAGCTGTGGCTGATGAAAGCCCTGTTCATAATTCATCATCGAACTGATAACTGTGCCGACGGTAAAACTCACCGTACCAGCAGCATTTTTTTGCTCATCACTTGCCCCTGAAATTTCACCACGCCTAAATAAACGCCGCTGGCTGCCGCATGGCCGTTGGCGTTTTTTCCCTCCCAAGTTACCGTGTGTTGGCCGGTGTTTCTAACCTCCTCTAACAGCGTTGCGACTTCTCTGCCGAAAATGTCGAAAATCTTCACCTCAACTCTGCCGGCGGCAGGCAGATGAAACGCAATGGTCGTGGCGGGATTGAACGGGTTGGGATAATTCTGCAGCAGCCGGAAATCACCAACCGGCTCGGATTTGCTCTCCGCCACGCCGGTGAATTTGCCGCCGGGCTTGCTCAAAAATCCAAAAGCCGCAGCGGCCGGCGCGATTGATTCATGCACGGTGAATTCATTGGTCGGCGGGCAATAGCGATTTTCAAACCACAACTCATGCGAAGGCCACAGCCTCGCCGCGGGATAAACCGTCGTCCTGCCCCACTGCGGATCCCACGGCCCGCCGGGTGAGCCTTCCTCAAACCAATATGGCCCGTACGGAATGATCCCCGGCACCATGCCTTTTTCGCGGTTGTAATACCATGAATCGAGATGCATGAATTCTTCCGGATGCTTCTCGCCAATGCCCGACACCCAGCACATGTTCAACGGGTTCGCGCCGAGAATATAGTCGCAGGTGGTGTAGCAATACGAAAGATATTTGGCATTGCCGGTGATCGCGTATGCTGCCATCAGCGGAAAAATATTCGGCCGGGTGGCATTGCCGGAAATCACCGGATACCACCAATCATTGCCGTAACGATAGCCGCGCGAATCCGCGCTGTTGATGTGATCCGAATACGCCCAATGCTCCACCGCTCTCATCAGCATGCTTTTCAAGCTTTGATCGATACCCGGCTGTTCCGTCATCACAAAGGTCCACACGCCCCACTGCTGATCGTGCGAATCCCACAACTCCAGCTCGGTAGTTGCGGTTTTCACGAGGTTGTCTTTTTTGAATTGCTCCTGAAACAGGGCCTCGCCGGTGAGGCGGAACAGCCACGCCGCGGCATATTGCCGGAAGTCGCGCACTTTGGTTTCGTCGCCCGGCAAGATGTGATTCATTGCCCAGTCGTAAGCCCGGCGCGCCGAGTTGAGATAATCCGGCTTGAACTCCGGAAAGCCCGCCAATTCCAAACAATGCGCCATTTGACACGCGATTGCGGCATAATGAAATGAAACCTGCGGATCGGGCGCGTACGCGTACCATTGATCGGTATCAGTCACGCAGCTCACCCCGGCCGCCGGATGCCGCCAGGTCTCGATGCCGCCGTGAATGCCGCC
>SZPB01000092.1 GCA_030263535.1 Cytophagia bacterium CHB2 | reverse complement strand
GGTGCCGGCATCGTTGCTGGAAGAAAGGGTTTGAGTTGGGAACAAGCTCGGTTAGGCTTTGATGCTTTGGAGTCATGGCAAAGAGGTCGCATTACGAAGGAAGGAGTGCCTTCTCAAAAGGCTCAGAAACTTGGCTATACTATCGGTGTCAGGCTCCGAAAAGTAGATTAGAATGTGTCTTTGACCATAAATCATCGGAGGTTTTGAAACCATGTGTGCAAAATTTATCGTTTTCACAAAAAGGCGTGAGCTCAGCTTTGTTGTATGCTTAATGCTATTTCTGTTTGGGTGTACCGAGACGATTTATTTGTACCCTCCAGATAAATCACAATGCATCACCGTGATCACCAAAAAGTGGAATGCCCATCGCTATATCATCGCCGGCAAACATCACACCGTACCTGAAAATAACTTTGTTAAATTGGATATCGATAGTGGTGATCGTTATCGGGCGGGTCTCTATGTTTGTTGGAAAAGCGGGCATTACGAGTGGGAAGTTGTGGTTCACAAGGCAGAGATTGTTGAATCAACGTTGGACACGACAAGATTCAGTTTTAGTACGGCATTACCGAAAGATGATAGGGGATTTTCCACTGCGCTAAAGTTTACAAAAGAATGGTGTGAACTGTATGATTTTGAATTGAAGCGAATTATATCTGATAGAGAAGGAACGATTGTTGAATTCAAATAGCTTTTGTGCAAGCGCATGAATTGCTTAAACCCTGGCACGAGCTGCAGGCGGACAGCTCCGAGCGCCTTGATGACATTCCGTGGCTGGTGCCGCGCACGAAGATCGGTCCCGGCAACAACCCCATCACCGTTGACGCCAACGGCCAGTTTGAAAGCACGGTGCTGTTTCAGCAGGGCGAGCATCCCACCTGGAAAAGCTGAACCTTGGCCAATGCGTTGCGCCTGCTCAAACCCCAATACTGGCGTGATTTTTGGAGTCTTCCCTCAAAAAACAGCTAAAATAATGAGCCGGACAAAGCATCCTGTGGCGACCGTGCCAGTATTCTTATGTTCACCTGCTAGGTTATGCCATAAATTTCATCCTTCCCAACCTCACCAAAAATTTCCTAAAAATTGTGTTGTATCTTAGCAGCGCCTTTCGTAAAATCTAAATCGCTTGTAAATTGTAACTTATTGCAAGCTTGAATCGTGCGTAACTTGCGCATGATGCGCGCCGGGTTTCGCGCCATACAAAACTTCAATCAGGCAAATAATCACCGGCGAGACCATCTCTTGATTGTTCCGGTTTTGGCACCTGGATTAAGGACAACAATCTTGCCTTCACTAGAACTATCGTCATACATCGAAACGGGAAGTTCATGATTACGAGCATGACAGGCTACGGTCAGGGAGAATTCAAACGTAATGGTTACGAATCGTTTGTCGAGGTGCGCGCCGTCAACCATCGTTTTTTGGATGTCTCCATGCGCCTGCCGCGTGCGTTGAGCGTTTACGAGGAAACTGTGAAA
The DNA here is from genome assembly GCA_030263535.1 of Cytophagia bacterium CHB2. Lineage (NCBI taxonomy): Bacteria > Pseudomonadati > Bacteroidota > Cytophagia > Cytophagia bacterium CHB2. The sequence goes on along the minus strand of SZPB01000092.1, from coordinate 18,025 downwards.
GAGATGGTGCGGAAATTCGTATCGCGCGGCCGCATCAATCTCGTGGTCAATCTCAAAAGCGAGCGCGACACCGGCCTGGGGCTGCGCTTGGACATGGAAGCAGCCTCCTATCACAAGCAGTTGCTCGAGAAGTTGCGTGACGATCTGGGCCTCTCCGGCGAAGTCACGATCGATCATCTCTTGCATTTTTCCGAAATTCTCACCACCGACAGCAGCGACGAATTGCCCGAGGAAGTTTGGCAAACCGTGGAAAGCGCGATTCAGCAGGCCATGCGAAATCTCAATGACATGCGCCAGCGCGAAGGCCTGGAAATCACCAATGATTTGCGCAGCCGCGTGGAAGCGTTGCAACAGAAACTGGTGATCATTGAAGAACGGTCGATTGCGCGGCGCGGCGAAGAATTTCAGCGGCTTTATCAGCGCGTGAAAGAGATGGTGCAAACCAAAGAGTTGGACGCGAATCGCCTGGAACTGGAGGTGGCCTTGCTCGCCGATCGCGTCGATGTCACCGAAGAATGCACGCGCTTTCGCAGCCACAATACGCTGTTTCTGGAGGCGCTGGCAGAGGAGGCGCCCGCCGGCCGCAAACTCAACTTTTTGCTGCAAGAGATGAATCGTGAGGCCAACACCATTGGCGCCAAGGCCAACGATGCCAAGATTGCGCACCTCGTGGTTGAAATCAAAGAGGAAGTAGAAAAGCTCCGCGAACAAATTCAAAACATCGAGTAATGCCATGCCCATGGATCATGCACGTGCAACTACGGACGGGCAAACCTCTGCTTCCGGATATTTGGTGGTGTTATCGGCGCCTTCCGGCGGCGGAAAAACCACGATTTTGCAGCGTCTGCTGCAAACGAATAGTCCGGATTTCTGCTATTCGATTTCAGCGACCACGCGCAAGCCGCGCGGCAACGAACAACACGGCCGCGAATATTTTTTTCTGAGTGCCGAGGAATTTCAGCAGGGCATTGCGCGCGGCCGCTTTCTCGAATATGCGCTGGTGCATGGCAACATGTATGGCACACCGCGTGAAAACGTCGAAAAATGGCTGGCATTGGGCAAATTCGTGCTGATGGACATCGACGTGCAGGGCGGCATCAACGTCAAGCGCCAGTTGGGGCCGCGCGCAATATTGATTTTCATTCAGCCGCCCTCGCTTGAATTGCTGCGCGAACGGCTGCATGGCCGCAATACGGATTCGCCGGAAGAAATTGCCGCGCGCCTGCAGGCCGCGCATGAGGAGATGGAGGCGGCGAAGGAATATGATCATGTGGTGACGAATTACGATGTGGATGAGACCGTGCAGCGCGTGCTTGAAATTATCGCAAGCTACCGTAAAGCGAACGCCGTGGCCGCGGCCAATGTTTAAGCCACGGATGGACACGGGGCTCCGCGTGGCCGCAACTGAATCTTTTGGCCACGGATGAGCACGGATGAAACGAAATTAGGAGAGCCGTGAAAATCCGTGTCAATCTGTGGTTGATCTTTTGTTTTTAAATTGAAGATTGTTTGAATTTTGGTTTACAGCGTTTTTTAAATGCGTATACAGGATTCGTAGCCCTGCCCCCTTGTGGGGCATTGTTGCAACCGCGAATTTCATGTCTTCAACAGCCGCCCACAAGGGGCGGGGACTACAAACTCTGTTCATCCAAATGAAAAACGCTGTAAAAAGTTAAACACTTCACCAGACGAATAGAACGAATCGATTCAACAGGAGAACATTCATGGTCAGTACCATCCCCTTGGAAGAGCTAGAGAGACATGCCGATAATTTGTATGAAGCGATTGTGGTGATTGCGAAACGCGCGCGCCAGATCAACGACGAGCAAAAACGCTATATCGAGCAGGAATTGGGTTATGACAGCGCTCTCGACAATGTCAATGCCAGCGACACGGACGACGATGTCGAAGAAGTGCGTGACGAACGCGTGAAAGCGCCGGTGAAATTGATCAAGCTGCCGAAGCCGACCTCGATTTCGCTCGACGAAATGGTGGGCGGCAAATTGAATTTCGAATACGCCGAACCCCCCGAGAAGAAAGACTAGGCATGCCGTGCGTTTCACCGGCAAAAAAATCGTGCTCGGCGTCAGCGGCGGCATCGCCTGCTACAAAAGCTGCGAGTTGCTGCGCGAGTTCAAACGCCAGGGTGCAACCGTGCGGGTGATGATGACGCCCAGCGCAACCGAGTTTGTGAGGCCGTTGACGTTTGCGGCGTTGAGCGAGAACCCGGTGCTCACCAACCTGTTTCCCGAGGCCGGGGCCGCCGTCATCGAGCACATCAACTGGTCGCGTTGGGGTGATGTCATCGTGGTTTGCCCGGCAACGGCGAACACGCTGGCGCGGCTGGCGAACGGTTTTGCCGATGAACCGGTGAGCGCCACCATTCGCGCAGCGCGCGTGCCGGTGGTGCTGTGTCCCGCCATGAACTCCGCGATGTGGGACGATGCGCTGGTGCAGCGCAATTTGAAGACGCTGCTCGATGCCGGTTATCGTTGCGTTGCGCCGGAGTTCGGTGATTTAGCCACCACGGCGGAAGGCGCTGGGTGGGGGCGTTTGGCGCGCCTGGAATGGATCCTCGCTGAAGTGCTGGCCGCGCTGCAACCGAGCCAGCCGTTGCAAGGCATGAAAGTGCTGGTCACGGCCGGCCGCACGGAGGAATATCTCGATCCGGTGCGCATGTTGACCAATCCCGCGAGCGGACGCATGGGATTCGCGGTGGCAGAAGCGGCGCGCGCGTTGGGCGCGGAAGTGATTTTGGTGCACGGCCCCACGGAATTGCCGCCGCCGTACCAGGTCAAAACCGTTCCGATAATCAGCGCGCAGCAGATGCGCGATGCGGTACTGGAGTATTACCCGGGCGCACAGGTGTTGGTGATGACGGCCGCAGTTTCGGATTATCGCCCGCGCCAATTTGCCCCGGAAAAAATCAAAAAGGGCGAGGCTGCGGCAATGATCGAGCTGGAAGAGAATGACGATATTCTCAAATTGCTCAGCCGGCAGAAAACGCAAGCGCTGCACGTGGGTTTTGCACTGGAAACCGAGAATGCAATAAAAAACGCGCAGGGCAAATTGCAGCAAAAAGCGCTTGATTTGATTGTATTGAATAACGCCAAAGAAGCCGGAGCGGGTTTCAAGAGTGAAACCAATCATGTGACGTTGATTGATCGCCACGGCGGGATTGAAGCGCTGCCGACGTTGACAAAAGTCGAAGTGGCGTTTGAAATTTTGCAGCGCGTCGTTGCTTTGCAAAAAGAAAAACCTCATGCAATCCTGCAAAAGTAGGACAGGATAATTATTCGGCGAATAATTTTTGATTTTAAATTATTCTGCCGACCCCTCACTCTGTCATAAATATTTTCAGAGTTTGATTCAACGTGGATAACCAAACCTCACAGCGCAAGACGCAACGCGAAGAAAACGGCCGCCCCCTGACCGTCGATCAAATCATTGATCGCCTGCCGCCGCAAGATTTAAATGCGGAAAAAGCCGTTTTAGGCGCGATGCTGCAAGAGAGCAATGCCGTCAGCAAAGCCGTGGAGTTGTTGGAAGATTGGTGTTTCTACACCACCAGCCACCAGTATATTTTTGAGGCGATGCAAGTGCTGTTCGATCGCAATCATCCGATCGACATGCTCACCGTTTCTGCGGAATTGCAGCGCCAGCAGCATCTCGATCAAGCCGGCGGCAATTATTATCTTGCGGAGTTGACCGCAAGCGTGCCCTCTGCGGCCAACGTCGAGTATCATGCGCGTTTGGTGCTGGAGAAGGCCATTCTGCGCCGCTTGATCGGTGTGGCCACAGAGATTTCCTCGGAGGCGTTTGAAGGCAAAGAGCCGGTGGATGATTTGCTGGACAAGGCCGAGCAGCGCATTTTTTCGCTATCCGAGCGCCGCCTGCGCCGCGGCTTTGAGTCCATTAATCCCGTGTTGCACCGCACGTTTGAAACGATTGAAACCTATCATCAGCGCAAGGGCAGCGTGACCGGCGTGGCCACCGGTTTCAAAGATCTGGATGAAATGACTTCCGGGTTTCAAAAATCCGATTTGATCATCATCGCCGGCCGGCCCTCGATGGGCAAGACGGCGTTTTGTTTGAATATCGCGCGCAATGCCGCGATCGATCACAAAGTCGGCGTGGGCATTTTTTCGCTGGAGATGGCGAGTTATCAGCTTGCCCTGCGCTTGCTGTGCAGCGAGGCGAAAGTCAACTCGCATCAAGTGCGCACCGGCAAGCTGCCGCGTGAGCATTTTTCCCGCCTGGCGCACGCGGTGGGCCGCCTGGCGGAAGCGCCGATTTACATTGACGACACGCCCGCGCTGACGGTGATGGAGATTCGCGCCAAAGCGCGGCGGCTGGCGGCGGAGAAACGCGTGGGCATGTTCATTGTGGATTATCTGCAGCTCGTGCGCGGCCCGCGCAGCGTGGAAAGCCGGCAAATCGAAATCTCGTTGATCTCGCAATCGCTCAAAGCGCTGGCCAAAGAGTTGGATGTTCCGGTGATTGCGCTCTCGCAGCTTTCACGCGCGGTGGAACAGCGCGGCGGCGACAAGCGTCCGCAGCTTTCGGATTTGCGCGAATCCGGAGCCATCGAGCAGGACGCGGATATTGTCATGTTCATTTATCGCCCGGGCCAGTACACCCGGGAGCTGAACGACAACACGGCTGAAATCATCATCGGCAAGCAGCGCAACGGCCCCACCGGCACGGTGGAGCTGTTGTTTCACAAAGACAATGTTCGCTTTGCCGATATCGACCGCTTTCATACGGAGAATAATTTTAGCGGAGCGCCGTTTTGAACATCTTGCGGGAAGGGAGGAAGCGAAGCATTGGTTGGATTGATTAACACGAACTGGCACCATGGAAACGCCCAATTTCGAAAAAGATTTCTCGCGCATTTTGCTCAAGCTGAAACGCTACAGCAAGCATCCGATCAACCGCGAGCTGTTGCGACAGGCTTTTGAGTTCAGCCGGGAAGCGCATCGCAATCAACTGCGCAAATCCGGCGCGCCGTATTTTGTGCATTGTGTGGAAGTCGCCAAGATTCTGTGCAATCTGCATATGGATTATGTGACGATCGTCGGCGGTTTGTTGCACGATGTAGTGGAAGATACCGGCGTCTCCATTGAAGAAGTGCGCGACAAGTTCGGCGAAGAGATTGCCGGGCTGGTGGACGGCGTCACCAAAATCTCGGAATTGAAATTCGACAGCGTCGAAGTGCGGCAGGCGGAAAATTTTCGCAAAATGCTGCTGTCGATGGTGAAAGACATTCGCGTCATCTTGATCAAGTTTGCCGATCGTTTGCACAACATGCGCACGATCGAGTATTTGCCGGAGAAGAAACAGCGCCGCATTGCGCTCGAGACGCGCGAAATCTATGCGCCGCTGGCGCACCGTCTGGGCATCGCCAAAATGCGCTGGGAGCTTGAAGATCTGGCGTTCAAAACCCTCGCGCCGCAGGCCTATTGGAATCTCGTCAACAAAATTGCGGAAAAACGCGAAGAGCGTGAAGCCTACATCAATCGCTTCACGGCGCCCATCCGCGCCGCGCTCAGAGATTCCGGGATTACGGCAAAAATTACGGGACGCCCGAAACACCTGTACAGCATTTTTCTCAAAATGTTGAATCGTGACAAATCCTTCGAAGAAATCTTCGATTTGCTCGCGGTGCGTATCGTGGTTAAACGCACGGAAGACTGCTATTTCGTGCTGGGAATCGTGCACAATCAGTTTACCCCGGTGGCGGAACGCTTCAAAGATTATATTGCCACGCCGAAATCCAATTTGTATCAATCGCTGCACACCACGGTGTTTGGCGCGGACGGCAAAATGGTCGAGATTCAAATTCGTACGGAAGACATGCACCGCACCGCGGAGGTGGGCGTGGCGGCGCATTGGCGCTATAAAGAAGGCAAGCAAAAAGCCAATGAGCTGGACAAGCAGCTCACCTGGCTGCGCCAAATGCTGGAGTGGCAGCATGACACCGATGATCCGAAAGAGTTCATGGAAAATCTTCGGATCGATTTGTTTCAAGACGAGGTTTTTGTTTTTACGCCCAAGGGCCGCCTTCACAAATTGCCGCTGGGCAGCACGCCGGTGGATTTTGCGTTTGCCGTGCATACGGATATCGGCATTCATTGCATTGGCGCGAAAGTGAACGGCCGCATCGTTCCGCTGAATTATAAACTGAAAAGCGGCGACACGGTGGAGATCATCACCAGCGCGAATCAACGGCCCAACAAGGATTGGATCAAGTTCGTGCAAACCTCGAAGGCGCGCGCCAAAATCAAGCGCTGGCTGAAAGAGTCGATGGTGGAGCAAAGCCAGAAGCTTGGCGAGGAAATGCTGGAACGCATGTTCAAGCGCGTGCACGTCAGCAAGAACGATATTGATCTTGATGAAGTGGCGCCGCTTTTGGGATGCCACGATGCCACGGACTTGCACGCGGCTGTCGGGCGCGGCGATATTTCCGCGCAAAGCGTCGTGGCCAAGATTCTTCCGGAGGAAGCAGAAAGCGAAGAATCCAAGAGCATCTTCAAAAAGATTATTGATAAAGCGCGCGGCGTCTCGAAGGGCGTGCGGGTGCAGGGGTTGGATAATTTGTTGATCAATTTCGGCAAATGCTGCCAGCCCGTGCCCGGCGACCGGATTCTCGGCTTTTTGAACCAGGGCCGCGGCGTGGTGGTGCATCGTTCGGACTGCAAAAACATTCTGCGCTTGTTGGAGAATCCCGAGCGCCGCGTCGAAGTGCAGTGGGATGTCGAGCCGAACAAGCATTTCATGGTGCGCTTGCAGTTGCTCGGTGAAGATCGCAAACATTTTCTGCGCGATGTGAGCGACTCGATATCACAAACCGACACCAACATCGTCAGCATCGAAATGCGCGCGGAAGATGCGATCGTCCATAGCAATATTATCATCGAAGTCAAAAATTTGCAGCATCTCACGCGCGTCACCAGCCGCATCAGCAAAGTCAACGGCGTGTTCAGTGTGGAACGCGTAGGCGGTACCGATGAATTGATCGCTCAGGAGGAAGTTTACTGACCTGCCGGCGAGAGTCGTATCAACGCAAAATGAGGAGCGGTTTTTATGAAAAGTACCATCACCAAAAAAGACGTGGCAAAGCGAACGGCGAAAATCGTCAACGAAAAGATCTATCTAACCGAAAAAGTCGTTGACGGCGTGTTCACGGCGTTGCGCGAGTTCATGGAACAAGCCAACCCGGAAATTCGCATCGAGATACGCGATTTTGGCGTTTTCGAAGTTAAAACCACGAAACCGAAACCCAAAGCGCGCAATCCCAAAACCGGCGAAATTATCTACGTCCCGGCCCGCCGCAAAACGCATTTCAAAGCCGGCAAACTGCTCAAAGAAGTCTTGAAGCAGCCGTTGACCGATTTGCCGCCGCGCAACGAAGACGGCAAGGAAGATTGGGAAGATTGGGAAGAGGAGGAAGAGGATTGGGAGGACGAGGATGAAAGCGAAGACAAAGCCGAAGAATCCGAAAAATCCAATTGACGGCGTGCGCACGAAAAGCGTGCACCGCTAACATCATTTGAGCATTCTCTTTTATGACGACTCTTCCTCCGGCGCCGCCCGGCCAAAAGGTTCTCGCATTGGATTACGGCCAGCGCCGCGTGGGCGTGGCCGTGAGCGACGCCTTGCATTTGATGGCGCACGGGCGTGAGACATTGCTGTTCAAATCCAAACGTGACTTGTTTGAACGTTTGCGCCGGCTCATGCAGGACGAGCAAGTGGGCCTGGTCGTGGTGGGCTTGCCGCGCCATTTGAACGGCGACGACAGCGACATGACGAAAATCGTGCGAACGTTCATCCACGAATTGGAACAGCAAACGCAAGTGCCGGTGGTGGCGTGGGACGAGCGTTGGTCGAGCAAGCAAGCGGCACGCACCCTGGCGGAAAGCGGCGCGCGCCGCCAGCGTAAGGAGTTGATCGACCAGCTCGCGGCGGTATTGATTTTACAAAGTTATTTGGATCGCGTCAAAATTAACTCTTGAATCCTGGCTATGAGAACGATCAGACTCGCGGTTATCGGCGCCGGCGGCATTGCCCAAGTCGCACACATTCCGTTGTGGAAAAAATTGCCGGGCGTCGATCTCGTGGCAGTGTGTGACACCAATCTGGCGCGCGCCAAAGCCGTGGCGGAACGCTACGACATCCCGCAATTTTTTACGAAAGATGATGACGTCCTGAAGCTCGATGACGTCGATGCCATCGACATTTGCGCGCCGACACATATGCACATGCCGCTGGCGATTGCTTCCTTGTCCGCCGGCAAGCATGTGCTGGTGGAAAAGCCGATCGCGCGTACGCTGGAGGAAGGCGAGAAAATGGTGCAAGCCGCCAAACGCTATCAGCGGCGCCTGATGGTGGCAATGAATGTGCGCTTTCGCCGCGATGCCATCAATATGAAATCGTTTATCGACGCGGGCGAGTTGGGCGAGGTGTTTTACGCCAAGTGCGGCTGGCTGCGCCGGCAGGAAAAATGGGCGGAAGCCTCCTGGCTGTATCAAAAGCAATATTCCGGCGGCGGCGTTTTGATGGATTTGGGTGTGCAGATGCTCGATCTTGCGCTCTGGCTGTTTGGAAATAAAAAAGCAAAAGCGGTAAAAGCCACGACCTACAACAATGTTTCCAAGCTGGAAGTCGAGGATGTCGCGACCGCGTTCGTGCATCTTGAAGACGGCAGCACGCTCACGCTGGAAGTGAGTTGGACGTTTCTGACGCCGGAAGACGAGCTGTACGCCAGCTTTTTCGGCACGCAGGGTGGGGCCATGATGAACCCGCTGCGCATCATGAAGGAAATGCACGGCAATCTTGTCAACCTGACGCCGCACGTCGATGACAAACCCATGTCGCGTTACAAGCGTTCGTACAGCAACGAACTGCGCCACTTCATCAAATGTTTGCGGGACGACACGCCGATGCTCTCCAGCGGGGAAGAAAGCCTGGATCGCATGCGCATCATCGAAGCGATGTATGAGTCTGCCCGGCTGGGAAAAGAGGTAGAGCTTTGAGGTCACGCAATATCGTATTGTGTTTGCTCTCGGCCGCCCCACTGACGCTGGCATTCCCACCTTTTCGCCTGGGTTTCTTGGCTTATTGGGCGCTCATTCCGTTTTTGTTCTTATTGGCAGATAAAGAAGCCGGCGCCGCAATGCGCTGGGGTGTTTTCTTTGGGTTGTTATCGAGTATCATGGGGATTTTTATGACCGGGCGGATCGGGCTGTTTTCCGATTTCTACAAGATGATGATTCATGCGCTTTCGTTTGCCTTGTTCGCCGTGCTCGTGCTGCTGTGGCGCCGGCGCTGGCCGTTTGGTTATCTCATGGCCGTACCGTTTTTATGGGCGGCCATCGAGTATGTCAAAGCGCTGATCAACCCCGATTATGCCTGGCTGGCGTTGGGTTACACACAAAACTATTATCTCAAGCTGATGCAATACACGCCGTCCATCGGCGTTTACCTGGTGTCTTTCTGGGTGGTGTCGCTTAACACGATTTTGTTTGCCATGTGGCAACGCCGGAGCGAAGCGCGTTGGCTTGCCGGCCTGGGCGCGCTGCTGGTGCTGGTCTGCGCCGCGCCCTACACGTTCAGCCGCCTGCTCGCGCCCGAGCCGCGCCCATTGCAAGAACAGCAAATTGAAGTTCGTCAATTCAGCAAAGTGAAAGCAAGTGTTCCGTTACGTCTGCGTTTCCGAAGATATCCTGAATCTGCAACAACCTTTGCAACCGCCGTTGCGCTCTAAGCAGCAGATCCGCCGTCTTTTTTACCGATGCTTGTGCTTTGCCGCTTTAGCGCTGTTGATTTTTTTTGAAAATGGATTTGCGCAACCGAAAAACTCTTATATTGCCGTCAACACGCTGATTGCGCGGCCCCTGGCAATGGGGGGCGCATTCCTTGCCGTTGACGATGATCTGGCGGCAAGCCTGTATAATCCCGCCAATCTTGGCGGCGGAAGCAAAACGCGCGCGTTTTCCTTCCAGCTCTTTCTCAATCCGTTGACGCCCGGTTTGGCGCTCGCTCGCCGGGAAGATTTTTACAATCACTCGACGTCGGCAAGCGCGCAAGCATTCGCGACTCTTGGGCTATTGATCAAAGGCTTGACGCTGCGCGCCGGCCCGTTCGAAGTGGGCGCAATTCTCGCGGAACAAACCACGAATGAGATTGCAATCGCCGCCTCCGATTTGTTCGAGGTCAACGATTATCTTGACAATCAATACAGCGTGCTGGCGTTGCGCATGCGCCTGGCGGAACGCGTGGCTTTGGGCGGAAGCCTCGGGCTTTATTATCAAAGCCTCGCACGAAAACAACGCGAATGGCAACTGCGCGCCTCGTATGGCATTACCATCGCGCCGTGGCCGAACGTTTTGTTGGGCGTGAGTTATTTAACCATGCCGGTCACGCCCAATGGCGGCTATCGCAATCATCCGGAACGATTCGTCAACGGCAGCGTTAATATCGGTATGAGTTTCAGACCGTACCCGGGCACAATCATCGCGGCGGATATACGCAATCTTGTCGAAGATGAAAACAAAAACGAGATGGTGCGTGAACCGCATTTCGGAATTGAGCAAAATCTGTTTTCCGTGCTGGCGCTGCGCGGCGGGGCGTTTTGGAAAAGTGAAGACGAACGGCTGGCCTATACGCTGGGGTTTGGATTGATTGATTCGGCGAAGCTGTTGCTCGGCAATCCCCGCGGCGCATTGCCCAATTGGTTGCTGAATTACGGCGCTGTCGTGGAAAAGGACAACGCCGGCCAACGACGATGGATTCACGCGCTCACAGTTGGAATTCGTATTTAATTCGAAATGACAATTCTGCGCAGCCACTTCAAAAGCCTGGCATTGGTTTCATTTTTATTGATTCTCGCTGAAGCTAATGCGCAAACACCGGCAAATAATCTGCGGTTGTTGCAGGAGATTTTTCGCAAATGTGCAGCGCAGGCTGTTGCCGCCCTTCATGCGGAAACGGATTCCGTGGCGATCGTTGCGCATTCGAGCGCCGGTGAAAATAGTCCGGAGCGGCTTTTACACCATGCTGTGGTTGACGTCCTGCAAAGCAAAAAAGGCCTCAGCGTTTTTGAGGAAACCAACGTCTTAACGGGGGTGGCAGTTCGTTACAAACTGCTGCACTGTGATTTGACTTACAGCAAATTGCCGGGGGGCTTGCTGGGCGGGCTGAAGCGCGCCCGCGCCGAGCGCGCGGTAAGCGTGTCGGTCGACTTTGATATTCATCAGCAAGAATCGGGCAAGATTTATTGGCAGGGGATTCTTGCAGAATCGCGCAAAGATACTATTGATGTCAACGAAATCGCGTCGCTGGAAAATTTGGCCATGCCGTTCACAACCGGGCGCTGGCTGCAACGCGATAATGCCCGGCGCCGCTGGGTTGAGCCGTTCATTTTAGCCGCCGCCACCGGCGCTGCTATTTATACTTTTTACACCTTGAGAAGCCAATAGCATAGGATCTTGTATAATGTTGATGCTGACCAACGTTCACCTTCCCAAACGTATTCTTGCGGCCTGTTTGTACACCGGCTTTTTTCTCCTGGCCGGTCTCGCGGCATGCGGCGGTAACAAGTTGCGCGCCAACCTGACGACGGAAGAGCGCCTCGCTTACGCCATGCAACTTTTTCAAAAAAAGAACTATTTTGATGCGCGCACGCAATTTCGCATTGTCACACTGAACGCGCCCGGCAGCACCATCGTCGATCAGGCGCAATATTACCTTGGCGAATGCCATTACGAGATGGACGAGCTTATCACAGCGGCCGCCGAATACGAAAAACTGCTGCGCTTGTACCCGCAAAGCGAATACCTCGACGATGCGCAATACAAACTCGGTATGTGTTATTTCCGGCTATCGCCCAAAGCCGATCTCGATCAAAAGTACACCTGGCGCGCCATCGAAGAATTTCAACGCTTCCTGGATGATTTCCCCCGCAGTGATTTGAAAGACGAGGTGGTCGAGAAACTCAATGCCACACGCAATAAACTCGCCAAAAAGGAATACGGCGTCGCCGATCTCTATCGCCGCATGGCTTATTATGAAGCTGCGCTGGTTTATTTCGACGAAGTCATCAACCGGTTTTATGACACGAAATACTATGAGCCGGCGCTGTTCCACAAAGCCGAAATCCTGGTGAAGCTCGATCGTTACGACGAAGCCAAAGGCACGTTGAGTTTGTTGTTTGAAAAGTATCGCCAGGAACGTGAGCGCGCGCAAGCAGCCAACGCCGCTGCCGGCGCGCCAAAATACGAACAGCGCGCGCAGAATTTGCAAAAATTTTTGGAGGGAAAAATGGCAACCAATGGCCAGGCCCAAAATTAGGGGCGCGCATGCGGCTCGGCATTTTCGGCGGAACATTCGATCCGGTTCATCTCGGCCATTTAATCATTGCCGAGACTGCCTGCACGGAATTGCAGCTCGAGACCGTGCTGTTCGTGCTCGCGCCGAATCCGCCGCATAAGAATTCCGAACAACTCACCGACGTTTCGCATCGCCTTGCGATGTTGCAACTAGCGCTGGCGGGCAATCCGCGCTTCACCATTTCCACCATGGAGTTGCAACGCCCGGGCCCGTCTTACACCGTTGATACACTCCACACCCTCAAAACCCTGCCCGAATATCATGAGGCTATATTTCATTTGATCATTGGCGCCGACAGTTTGCGGGATTTTCACAAATGGCGCGCGCCGGAAATGATCATGCAGCTTGCCAAGCTTGTTGTTTATCCGCGGGCCGAGGATATGGCCGGTTTTGCAGGTTCGCCGTTGGTGAAATCATATCATTTACTGAGTGGCTGTGTGATCGGAATTTCGTCGACCGACATACGGCATAAGATTAAAAATAACATATCAATACGATACCTGGTTCCAGACGCGGTGCAGCAATATATTGAGGCGCAAGGCCTTTACAAATAGTGCTTGCTTTTTGAAAGTCGATGGTTTATCTTGCGCCCTGCAAAAAAGATAGGCAGCTTGAGATTAAGCACTTAGCTAGTGTTCAAAAAGATCGGCTCGCGCTTGCCGGCTGGTTGTAAACAAAAACGAATGCGATTTTTTTCGATAACAGATGCGCCGACCATCTGATGATGAGCAGCGAAATTTTTCAATTGCCTACTTAACGCGGTTCCATCATGGCAACGATTCTGCAAATCTGTACCTCGCAATCATGGGGAGGTATGGAGATGCACGTGAGTTATTTGTCTCAGCACCTGGCGAACCGTGGTCATCGCATATTGCCGTTGTGTACGCCCGGCTCTCCACTTGACAACGATTTTAAGAAACGCGGCTTTGCGCCGCACCATCTCAGCCTGGGAGGATACTTCCATCCGCGAGCGATCCTCAAGCTTTTACAATTGCTGCGCACGGAACGAGTCGAGATTGTTCACGCGCACTATTCTCGCGATTTGTGGACGATCGTCCCGGCGCTCGCCCGGCGTGACTTACCCCACATCGCCCTGGTGCTGACCAAACACATCGGCACGCAAAAGCCGAAACGTGATCTTTTACATCGCTTGATTTATCGCCGCGTCGATTACCTCATTGCCATTTCCGAGGTTATTCGCGCCAATCTCCTGGCCACACATCCGGTCACGGCTGAGAAAGTTGGCGTCGTGCATCATGGCGTTGATCTTGAAGAATTTTCGCCCGAACGCCATAATCGAGAGGCGGTGCGGGCCGAGTTGGGCTGGCCGGATGAACTGGTGTTTGGCATCGTCGGGCGCCTGCAGATCAGCAAGGGCTATTTGGAGTTTTTGGAGATGGCGCGCCGGATTCGGCAGGCCGTGCCGCACGCGCGTTTTCTGCTGATCGGTGAAGCCAGTCGCGGTGAAGAAGCAGAGGCCCGGCACATTTTGCAAAAAATTGACGCGCTTGATCTGCGCAGCGCAACTCAATGCCTCGGTTTTCGCAAAGATGTTGCACGCCTGCTCTCGGCAATGGATATTTTTGTGTTTCCCTCTCATGCAGAAGCCTTTGGCCTGGTGTTGATCGAGGCCATGGCCATGGGAAAAGCAGTGATCTCGTCGAACTGTGACGGCGTGTTGGATATTGTCAAGCATGGAGAAACCGGGGTATTGGTTCCTCCCAAAGAAATTGAAGCCTTAACCCAAGCCGGCCTGGCGTTGGCGGAGAATCCTGCTCTGCGAAACAAACTGGCATGGGCGGCCAGACAACATGTGAGGGCAGCTTTTTCATTGCCCGGCATGTTGGCAAATATTGAGTTGATTTATAATAAGTTAACTCACACAAACGGAATGATCATGGCTGGCGACGTGCAAGCGGCAGAAAATGCCTCATGTGAATGCGCGCCTGAAGCGTCGTGCCAGTAGTTTATCCTAAGGCGGACACAGCGAATCTGAAACTATGAAGGAGATGAGCATGCAACTGAAATTGAATACGCAAGACCTAAGCTCCGACCACGTTTTTACCGGTTCGTTGGCGGAGCTGATGAGCATTGCGGCAAGTCATTCGCTCTTCCGCCTCGAGAACACTGACCTGAAGCCGACGGGCGAGCTTGCGTTGCAGCCAATCAAGCTCGGCCCCAAGGACGACGATGACGAGTGGGACGAGGAGGAGGACGACGAGTTGGATGATGAAGAGCTTGGTGACGAAGAACTCGGCGAAGATGAGGCGGAAGAGGGTGAAGAGGGTGAAGAAGATGACGCCGATCTTGATGAAATAGACGAAGACGGTGAAGAAGAGTTGGAAGAAGATTTTGAAGAATGGGACGATGAAGAAGAATGGGAAGATGATGAAGATTGGGAAGACGGCGATGAGGAAGAAGATGATTTAGATGAAGAAGAGGAGGAAGAAGAAGAGGAGGAAGATGACTGGGACGATGAAGAGGACTGGGACGACGAAAACCTCGACGATGATGAGGAGGAAGATTCGTTTGACTGGGGCGACCGCGACGAGTGGAATTGAACCTGAACCGTTTTCATAAAACTGAAACCACGTTTCACGCGAGTCTTCATCAGGCGCGCTGAACGTGGTTTTATTTTCCGGCGTTATGACTCTTTCCGTCACCATCGGCGAACATTCTTTCTCAATCAAGAACATTAACCTAGCTGAACATACGGCTGACGTGAACGGCACGCCCGTGCGTTTTGATTTTAAGCACATTCACGGCGAGCTGTATTCACTGCTGGTCAACGATCGTTCTTATTCCGTGCAGATCAACAGCGCTGACGGCGCAGATGAAATTCGCGTGGGGCCGCATATCTTCAACGCGGTTGTTGAAGATGCGCAGAGTTTGGCGTTGCGACGTTTGAAGACTCAAGCCCAGCCGGCAAACTCCGATGTCATTATCAAAGCGCCCATGCCGGGATTGATCACCAGAATTTTAACAGCGCCGGGCGAGACGGTAAGAGCAGGCCAGGCGTTAATTGTCATCGAAGCCATGAAAATGGAAAATGAGTTGAAAGCGCCCAGCGACGGCGTGATTGCAGAAGTACTGGCGGAAGCGCAGTCTCCGGTCGACAAGGGCGCAGTGCTGATCAAGATCAAAAGTGCGTAACATTTTTTGCATCTTAGTAACAAAGGGCATCTCAGGCTGGGATGCCCTTTGTGTTTAGGTCGGTTTACGTGACTCAAAAAACTCAACGCCGAAGGCGTTACCGGGTGACAAAATCTCGAATTTCAGAGGACGCTGAAGGCGTTCAACAAAAAGCCGCGCCATTTTGTTGAATCCCTTCAGGATTCTTGCGGGCACGGCCGTTTCCCGAGGGTGCGCTGCGCGCGACCCCTCGGCTTTGGTGTGGAATGCCTGCGGCGTATTCGGTAAAATGGCAAAGGGCATCCCGAATGGGGATGCCCTTTGTTTTTGGGGTGCAAATCACTTTGAAATTTGCTTGAGCAACTGATTTGCGGTGAGAATCGGCATGTTGCGAAAGTTGCTCAAATTCAAGAGATGATTGTCCCCTGAAACGATTGCGTCGGCATGCGCTGCAACTGCACATTCCAAAACTGAATTATCGTCAGGATCGTCTATGATTATTGAAATGAAATCGGCGGGTTTGATTATTTTCGCCAAGGCGGCATACCCCATGACAAGGTCATTTGAATCTACCTCAGCCGCTGCAAGCCGTTCTGCGAATTTTTCGCGGAAAAGAACATCACTCAGCTCGGCAAGCAAAGCAGGGCTGGTGTAGAGATCGATCAACTGAGCCCTGGCAGCATCAAGCAATTGCCGTGGTGCGCCGCGCCAGAAAAGCCCGGAAACCACGATGTTCGTGTCAGCGACGACTCGCATGAGAAGGATTTCTGGCCATTCGTGTGGCTTGAATTTCGGCTTCTACTTCGGCTTCGGTAAGAATGGGCGCGTCGAGGTTCGATAGTTTGTTTACCGCGTCAAATAAACGATCGACCCGGCGCCGGCGCAGTTCCTCTCGTATAAGTTTCTCGATCGCAGAAGGCTCGAATAATCCAGTAGCCGAGGCCTCGTTGGCGAGACTGTCAGGCAACTGCAAGGTGATGGTCGTTTGACTCATATGTTTTCCTTCGTTTTGACGGAATCAAAATACATTTCTTCGGGTTAAGAATCAAGGGCGGTGATGAATGATACTCATTCCAGCTTTAGTTGAATCCCTTCAGGATTCTTGCGCTCGTGGCCGTTTTCCGAGGGTGCGCTGCACGCGACCCTCGGTTTTGCTGTGGAACGCCTGCGGCGTATTTGTTAAATTGGCAAAGGGCATCTCGGATTGGGATGCCCTTTGTGTTTGATGCGATTTACTTGACTCAAAAAACTCAACGCCGAAGGCGTTACACTCCTCAGCCCAGGGTGTGTCCAGGCACTGGACACACCCTGGGTAACAAAACCTCCAATTCAAAGAACGCTGAAGGCGTTCAACAAAAAGCCGCATCATTTTGTTGAATCCCTTCAGGATTCTTGCGGTCGCGGCCGTTTCCCGAAGGTGCGCTGCACGCGACCCTCGGCTTTGGTGTGAAACGCCTTCGGCGTATTCGATAAAATGGCAAAGGGCATCCCGAATGAGGATGCCCTTTGTATTTTCGGCCCGTTGCATAGCTTTCACAGATTCAAAAACTCAACGCCGAAGGTGTTACAGACCTCAGCCCAGGGTTTGTCCAGGCACTGGACACACCCTGGGTAACAAAATCTCGAATTTTAAAGAACGCTGAAGGCGTTCAACAAAAAGCCGCACCATTTTGTTGAATCCCTTCAGGATTCTTGCAGGCGCGGCCGTTTTCCGAGGGTGCGCTGCGCGCGCCCCTCGGCGCTGGTGTGGAACGCCTGCGGCGTATTCGATAAAATGGCAAAGGGCATCTCGATTCGAAATGCCCTTTGTCTAGCTATTCGTTACTATTTCTTCTCCTCGCTTAAGAATCTGATCTCCTTAGGTTTAGCAGACTCCTGCACCTTCTTTGTTTTTGGTTCAGCAGGTAGCACAGGTTCATGCTTTTGTGAAGGTGAAGCCGGCCTCACACTCACCGTGGTCTTTGTCGAGTCATCTTTGTCTTTTTTGTCTTTTGCCATTGTAATCTCCTTGAAGTTGACAATTTCAATTCTCTGAACCTTTGGAGATGAATTGTAATGTGTTGCAAAAAATGGAAATGCTGTTATTCCAATTAGAACCACCGCCGTCATAATTGAAATTGAACTTTTGCGAAAATATGCAGCCTTTTTGTCATTGTTTTCTGAGTTTGTTGTAGCGCATTTACAGTATTGCTTAAGGAGCAGACTCAAGAATTTTTCTTGAATGTCGACTCGTGTTTTCTTGCCAGCTTCGCTATTGAACTTCTGAAGTTCATTTACATAATTGTCAATATCCGCAGTTGAAGATACGTACTCATAGCCGTAGCCGGTGTAAGTTTTGAAAATTAAGTAAACTGAAAGTATTATGCTCACAACAGAGCATGAAAGAAAAAAATAGAAAATTATCGGCCAGTTATCATTGGCAGCTAAAGATGGAAGATTGTTGATGAAGAAAGATACAGCTCCAATTGAAAGAGCAACAATCGTCATTGGAAGATGAACGTTT